>NZ_ABEQ01000044.3 GCF_000171335.1 Candidatus Epulonipiscium viviparus | reverse complement strand
TTCACTGGATTTCTTTTTTCAATTTGTGCCAGCTTATGTAGCGCTTTCGGGAGTGTTTACCGTGCTTGCGATAATCGGTATCGCCAAGAAAGATAAAAAAGAATTTTTCGGAATAGGAAATACAACAAAAGTTGGTTTTAAAGATTATGTAGATGTAATCAAACACAACCGTGCAATACAGATGTTGATAGTTGCTGCTGCTAGCGATAAGTTAGCTCTTACAGTTGCTGGAAATGCGGTGATTGCAGTTATTATATACGGCATAGTAGCAGGAGACTTTGGGCTTTCTGGAGACGTTGCCGCTTATACCGCTATCCCCAAAATCATTATTGTGTTTATCGGAATCCAATATGCGCGTAAGCTGGGACAGAAAAAAGCTTTGATTGCTTCGACTTGGCTTTCTATCATAGCATATTTAGTGTTAGGTGCGTTGATCTTATGGGGGCCTATGACCATATTAAATGTAACAGAAATTAATACATTTACAATTTTATATATTGTAGTATTTATATTGATGGGATCATTTGCCGCCATTGCGTCGGGGATTGTAATTCCGATGATTGCCGATTGTTCGGATTATGAAACAGCTCGAACCGGCAGATATATACCAGGAATGATGGGAACACTATTTTCGTTTATTGATAAGCTAGTTTCGTCGTTAGCGACAACGATTGTGGGCTTCGGAATGGTTGCCATAGGATTTGCCGACGTATTTCCAACAGTAGATACAGTATACACAGATGCGCTAAAATATATGGGCGTGTTCTTATTTATTGGATTACCAATTATAGGATTCATTTGCACCTTAATAGGAATGAAGTTTTATCCTTTGACTGCTGAAAAAATGTGTGAAATACAAGAACAAATTGCTGAAATTAAAAAAAATAATAATGCAGAATAAACTGTGGGTTCATCGAATTTTACTTTCGATGGACTTTTTTATTTATAGAATTTTACCTGTTAAAATAAATTTACTGCATTGATCAAAGTGAAATTAAATAACACTTTACAAGAATAAATAAATTCAGTATAATAAATTGGTTAAAACATAAACACATTATGGTCGGAGGAAGTTATGTCAAAAGTTTATATTGTTGAAGCCAAGAGAAGTGCAATCGGAAAATTTTTGGGCAGTTTGTCTACTGTTTCAGCAGGAGATCTTGCAGGTCAAGTTATAAAAGCAACATTGAATAATCTAGATATCGATAAAGCAAAAATTGATGAAGTTATTCTCGGAAATGTTATATCGGCAGGGCAAGGGCAAGGCGTGGCGCGTCAGGCTTCAATTGCTGCAGGCATTCCGGCGGAAGTTCCGGCATATGCAGTCAATATGATTTGTGGAAGCGGAATGAAAACTGTTATGCTTGCTTATAATTCTATTAAGGCACAAGAGGCAAATTTGATTGTTGCAGGTGGTGTAGAAGTGATGAGCCAAATCCCGTTTGTAACTGATYCGCAAGCTCGATTGGGATACAAAATGGGTAATATAACTCTRAAAGATATCCTAATCACTGATGGATTGACCGATGTATTTAACAACTATCATATGGGAATCACGGCAGAAAATATAGCCGATGAATACACCATTAATCGAGCTAAGCAAGATGCRTTTGCGATCGAGTCTCAAAAGCGTGCGATTTCGGCAATAGATACTGGCAAATTTAAGRATGAAATTGTACCGGTAGAAGTCGCAGTGCGTAAGGGATGTTTTGTGTTTGATACAGATGAATATCCAAATCGAGCTACTTCTATTGAAGCATTATCAGGGCTTAGACCTGCCTTCAAAAAAGATGGCTCTGTAACTGCAGGCAATGCATCTGGCATCAATGATGGTGCAGCTATTATTGTAGTAGCGTCAGAGGCCGCAGTAAAAGAATATAATCTCAAGCCGTTAGTAGAAATTGTTGCAGTTGGCCAGGGCGGAGTTGCTCCAGAGGTTATGGGGCTTGGGCCTGTTCCTGCTGTTGTCAATGCTTTCGAAAAGTGTGATCTAACGCTTAAAAATATGGATTTAATTGAGCTAAATGAAGCATTCGCTGTTCAAGCGTTAGGTGTTATAACAGGTTTAAAACAGAATTTTGAAGATGTAGATGATGAATGGTTTAGCGAAAGAACAAATGTAAATGGCGGAGCAATTGCTTTAGGGCACCCACTTGGTGCGTCTGGGGCCAGAATTACTACTACTTTAATTTATGAGATGAAGAAACGTGGAGCGGAATATGGGCTGGCGGCGCTATGTATAGGTGGCGGAATGGGTACTGCTTTAATTCTCAAAAATGCTTAAGGATACGAATATTGGTGAAAGGAAACTATAGATGAAAATAATTGAAATTGATGAGTTAAAAAATCTAGTAAAAGATTCTATGACTGTAATGGTTAATGGTTTTATGGGCTGCGGAACTCCGCATAAAGTGATAGATAAGTTGTTAGAGCTGGGGGTTAAAGATTTAACTTTAATTTGTAACGATACAGCTCTTGCTGATTATGGCGTGGGCAAAATGGTGACCCAAAAGCGATTTTCAAAAATACTAGCTTCTCATGTTGGATTAAATCCAGAAACTGCCAAACAACTTAATGCTAATGAAACAGAAGTTCATCTTATTCCGCAGGGAACGCTTGTAGAACGAATCCGAAGCGGTGGGGCTGGTCTGGGAGGATTTTTAACTCCAACGGGGCTTGGCACTGTGGCAGAAGAAGGAAAACAAATTATTGAAGTCGATGGACAAAGCTATTTGCTAGAGCTCCCTCTAAGAGCCGATGTTGCATTGATCGGTGCGCACATTGTTGATAAAAAAGGCAATTGCTATTATAGAGGTTCAACTAGAAATTTTGGTCCTGTTATGGCGACGGCCGCAGATGTCGTTATCGTAGAAGCAGATAAGATTGTAGAAGTAGGAGAGCTCACACCAGAAAGTATAGTGACTCCACACATTTTTGTAGACTATGTAATAGATGGAGGTGCAAACTAGATGAAAGAATTTATCGCTAAACGTGTTGCAAAAGAACTTAAAGATGGTGACGTCGTAAATTTGGGAATCGGTTTACCTACATTGGTAGTTAACTATTTGGAGCCTAATCAGGACATAACTTTTCAATCAGAAAACGGATTTATAGGAATTGGTCCCACTCCTCCAGAAGGAGAAGAAGATCTATATATAGTTAATGCAGGTGGAAAACCTGTAACCATCAATCAAGAAGGAGCATTTTTTGACAGTGCCATGTCTTTTGCTATTATCCGAGGTGGGCATGTAGACGTAACCGTTTTGGGTGCGCTAGAAGTAGATGAAAAAGGAAATTTGGCAAATTGGATGATACCTGGAAAAATGGTGCCTGGAATGGGTGGCGCTATGGATTTGGTAGTTGGTGCAAAGCGAGTTATTGTTGCAATGGAACACACAAACAAAGGCCGAGCTAAAATTTTAAAAGAATGTACGCTCCCTTTGACTGCTAAAGGACAAGTGAATTTAATTATTACAGAGATGGGTGTCATAGAAGTTACGCCAGATGGATTGTTGCTAAGCGAAATTAATCCAGACTATACTGTAGAACAAGTTCAAGAAGCTACACAAGCGACGTTAATTATTAGTAAAAATTTAAAAGAAATGTAATTTATGATTGTGCCTTATTTAGTATAAGGTGCAATTTACATAGGGGGGTTAATATGTTCAAAAAGTTTACCAACGGATGCGTAAATTTAGTACAAAGATATTTACCAGATCCATTTCTATTTTGCATAATGCTTACATTCATAATATTTATATCGGGAATGGTCTTTACAAAACAAACTGCTATTGAGATGACAATGCATTGGGGTAATGGGTTTTGGAGCTTGCTAGCATTTACTATGCAAATGGCATTGGTATTGGTGTTGGGAACCGCTTTGGCAAATGCACCAATAATCAATAAAGGACTGGTTGTTTTGGCCAAAATTCCCAAAAAACCTACAACTGCAATAATTTTAGTAACCGTGGTTTCAGCTCTTGCTTGTCTAATAAACTGGGGATTTGGGCTGGTAATAGGTGCCATTTTTGCAAAGGAAATAGCAAAGCAAGTTAAGAAAGTGGATTATAGACTTCTGATCGCAGCCGCTTATTCGGGATTTTTATTTTGGCACGCANGTTTGTCTGGCTCGATTCCTTTAACGCTTGCATCTGGTGGTGAAGGTCTCGTAAAAGTAACGGCATCGGTGGTCTCTGCATCAGGAATTACAACWMAYGATACCATTTTTTCGTCAACGAATATTTTTATGGTTATATTTTTATTGATCACTATTCCTCTTTTAAATGCCGCAATGCATCCAGATCCAGATAAGGTAATAGTTATAGATCCAGCCTTACTAGCCAATGCGCCAGTTCCAGCAAAGCTAAATCGCAAAAATATGACTCCGGTAGAAAAACTCGAAAATTCTATGCTAGTTACAATTCTTATATCGGTTCTAGGATTTGCGTATATCATAATATACTTTATAGAAAGAGGATTCAGTTTAAACCTTAATATTGTRAATTTRATATTTATGTTTGCTGGAATTTTGTTGCATAGGACACCCAGAAGATATTTAAATGCGCTAATGGATGCTACAAAAAGTGCAGGGCCAATATTGTTGCAGTTTCCATTCTATGCAGGTATTATGGGTATGATGAATGGAGCGAATATAGACGGTGTTTCGTTAGCGAGTCTAATTACCAATATGTTTGTAAATATAGCGAATAAATTTACGTTTCCTACGCTATCATTTTGGAGTGCAGGACTCTTAAACTTCTTTATTCCATCTGGTGGGGGGCAATGGGCTGTTCAGGCGCCAATCATGATGCCAGCCGGAAATTTACTCGGTGTAGATGCGGCAACAACCGCGATGTCTATTGCTTGGGGAGATGCGTGGACTAATATGTTGCAGCCGTTTTGGGCGTTGCCTGCATTGGGGATAGCCGGGCTTGGTGCAAAAGATATAATGGGATATTGCGTAGTTATATTATTATATTCTGGAGTTATTATTTCGTTGGGATTATTGATATTTTAAACAAGGAGCACTTCTGATACTGTCGGAGGTGCTTTCAATTTACATGGAGGTAAGCAAATGATATATGGAATTATAYTGAKTATAATTATAGTTGCTGTAGTTATAGCAATTGTTATGATGGATTATTTGAGATTTACTGCATTGAGAAAACATAAAATAAAGAACTTATACAAAATGAAAACATCGCTAGGTAATATTGCGTATATAGATTTAAACAGTACGGCTCCGAACGCAATAYTATTTTGTACTAGTGCGACTCAGGCCATAGATGCCGTCTTTGCTTTTAGATGGTTAACCAAAAGTGAATACCGTATTATATGTATCGATCGACCGGCGATTGATTTGCCTAATTCATACATGATGCATGCAGATATCTATCATGAGGTCTTGCAAGGTCTTGGTGTTACTCAAGTTGCTGTGTTTGGAGTATCTATGGGAGGGATAACTGCATTAGCGTATACCAAAAAATATGGTGCCACAGGCTTATTGCTATGGAGTGCAGTAACAAAAAAATGTACTGTTAACATAAAATCTGCAAATTCGTGGATCGGAAAACTTGTACGTTTTAATAAATGTAAAGATTTAACATCATATCTGCTAGTAGTATTTGCTAGGGTGGCCCCAACAATTTTGCTGACAGAATTATTTGAGGCTGGTGCCGAAGTGATGAGAAAAGATTTAAAAATTATGGCAAAAACAGTAGCTCATAACAAGGAGTCAAAAGCCGAATTGATTGCAATGATGACATCTATGGCCCCAAAAAGTTTGATGTATGAAAAAATGATATGCGAGTTTGAGAGGGTAGTCACCTTAGAAGAGGATTGGTCATCGATAAGAACGCAGTGCCTAGCAATTTACTCGGCTTTGGATGCAACTGTGTCATTAGATAATTTGACCTATATAGAGCAAACGCTATCTAATATAGAAGCCAAAGTAATGACTGGTGCTGGGCACTATATTTGGTGGGGGTCAGATTATGCCAAAATTGAAAGTCTGAAATTTTTAAAGGAGTGTTTCTAAATGAAAGTATTACTTATGTCAATAGGCACTAGAGGTGATTGCGAACCGTTTTTGGCAATTGCAAATCAATTAAAAAATAGAGGAGATGAAGTGATTTGCGTATTTCCTGAGCAATACAGATCTTTAGCGGAAGAAGAAAATTTTGAGTTTCATTCATTTGGAGCAGAGTTTGTAGAGTTGCTTAATAGCGATGAAGGACGTTATTTGATCGCTGGCAAAAATTCAGCAAAAAAGTTTAAAGCTACCTTGAAGTTATACAAATCATCGACTCCAATGCGAAAAAATTTGCTGGATATACAACATAAACTAATAGAAAGCATCGATCCAGACTGTATTATCTTTCATCCAAAAGTTATCTATCCTATTTCATGGAGTTTAAAAACTGGAAAAAATATCGTACTTCTGTGTCCCGTACCGTGCGCTGTGCATCCAATTGAAGGGTTTGCAAGCATCGGAATTAATAAAAATTTGGGAAAATTATGCAATAAATGGAGCTATGATGTAGTTAATTATATTATGGGAATGTCGCTAAAAACGGCTTCTAAGGCATACTTCGATAATGAGTATTCGACGAAGAGGCTCACAAAAGCTCTCAAAGATGTAAAAATAATATACTCGGTTTCAAAAGCACTTATGGATTATCAAGAAGGATGGGGTGATAACATAAATATCGCTGGGTTTTTGGAGAGGGATAAAGTACACGCTTGGAGCATGCCAGATGGATTAGAATTGTTTTTAAGTCGCCATCCCAAAATAATATTAGTTACGTTTGGTAGCATGGTTAACATCGATCCAGAGCTCACCACCGCCATGGTTTTAGATGCGCTCAAAGAATGCAAAATTCCTGCTATTATAAACACTGCCGGAGGAGGTTTAGTTAAGCCCGCAGAACATGATGAAAAAAATATCTTCTTTACCGACAACATTCCATATGATTATATTTTACCACGAATGTACGCAACTATTCATCATGGCGGCGCCGGTACCACTCATTCATCTCTCAAATCTGGCTGCGCAACTATGGCAATTCCGCACGCCGTCGATCAACCCCTATGGAATCGCTGGATATACAACCTCGGCGTAGGCCCGCTAGGCGTTTCGATAAATAAATTATCAACAGCAATATTAAAGGAAAAACTGCTAGATTTATACAACACCTCGAGCTATAAGCAAAATGCTCTCAGGTTGAGCAAACAAATGAAAAACGATAACGACTATGAGCAATTGTACAACTTCATAATAAATTAAATCATCAATTCATGGAAATTCAAGCAAAATTAGGAATTATGTACTAGGGATCGTGCTGTTGAAATGTGGTTATATTAAATACTAAGGGAAGATAGACCCCTTATAATGCATAGAATAGGAGGAAATTTGATGTCGATACCACACATTTTAGCAGGGCTAGCACCATTGGCAGGTCAGGCCGGCGACGTTGGAGGCCCCGCAGTACTAGGGGGATCAGCAATCGCCGCTGCGGGGATAGACATTCCCGAAATCAATGACATGAATACTAACAAAGAAAATGAAGATGAAAATGTAACATTTGATTTAGATGCGATAAACAATCTTGCGCCAGATGATACAAACGAAATCAAGTCGCATACTCAACACAGCGCAGAAAACTTCATTGATTACGATGAAACTATCGCAGAAAATATTATAATGGTTGAAGATGCGCCAGAAATATCGATGATGGATTATGCGGCAGCCAAAGCCGATGCACCAGATATGTCGATGGTAGATCATGCGGCAGCCAAAGTCGATGCATCAGAAATGTCGATGGCCGATCATGCGGCAGCCAAAGTAGATGCGTCAGAAATGTCGATGGTCGAAGTAGCAGATCAGGCAGTAGCCAAAGTAGATGCGTCAGAAATGTCGATGGCCGATCATGCGGCAGCCAAAGTTGATGCGTCAGAAATGATGATGGCCGAAGTAGCCGATCAGGCAGTAGCCAAAGTTGATGCGTCAGAAATGTCGATGGCCGATCATGCGGCAGCCAAAGTTGATGCGTCAGAAATGATGATGGCCGATCATGCGGCAGCCAAAGTTGATGCGTCAGAAATGATGATGGCCGATCATGCAGTAGCCAAAGTTGATGCGTCAGAAATGTCGATGGCCGATCATGCGGCAGCCAAAGTCGATGCACCAGATATGTCGATGGTAGATCATGCGGCAGCCAAAGTTGATGCGTCAGAAATGTCGATGGTCGAAGTATCAGATCAGGCAGTAGCCAAAGTCGATGCATCAGAAATGTCGATGGCCGATCATGCGGCAGCCAAAGTTGATGCGTCAGAAATGTCGATGGTCGAAGTATCAGATCAGGCAGTAGCCAAAGTCGATGTACCAGAAATGGCATTGGTCGAAGTAGCAGATCAGGCAGTAGCCAAAGTTGATGCACCAGAAATAGCGATGGTTGATCATGCGGCAGCCAAAGTAGATGCATCAGAAATGTCGATGGTCGAAGTATCAGATCAGGCAGTAGCCAAAGTCGATGCATCAGAAATAGCGATGGTTGATCATGCGGCAGCCAAAGTTGATGCATCAGAAATGTCGATGGCCGATCATGCGGCAGCCAAAGTTGATGCACCAGAAATAGCGACGGTTGATCATGCGGCAGCCAAAGTTGATGCGTCAGAAATGTCGATGGTAGATCATGCGTCAGCCAAAGTCGATGCGTCAGAAATGATGATGGCCGATCATGCGGCAGCCAAAGTTGATGCGTCAGAAATGTCGATGGTAGATCATGCGGCAGCCAAAGTTGATGCGTCAGAAATGATGATAGCCGATCATGCGGCAGCTAAAGTAGATACGGCAGATATGTCGATGGTAGATCATGCGGCAGCCAAAGTAGATGCGTCAGAAATGATGATGGCCGATCATGCGGCAGCCAAAGTTGATGCATCAGAAATGTCGATGGTTGAAGTATCAGATCAGGCAGTAGCCAAAGTTGATGCGTCAGAAATGATGAAGGTCGATCAAGCCGATCATGCGGCAGCCAAAGCCGATGCACCAGAAATAGCGATGATGGATCATGCGGCAGCTAAAGTCGATGCACCAGAAATAGCGATGGTTGATCATGCGGCAGCCAAAGTTGATGCATCAGAAATGTCGATGGTAGATCATGCGGCAGCCAAAGTTGATGCATCAGAAATGTCGATGGCCGATCAAGCCGATCATGCGGCAGCCAAAGTCGATGCATCAGAAATGTCGATGGCCGATCATGCGGCAGCTAAAGTTGATGCGTCAGAAATGATGATGGTTGAAGTTGCCGATCAGGCAGTAGCCAAAGTTGATGCGTCAGAAATGATGATGGACGATCATGCGGCAGCCAAAGTAGATGCGTCAGAAATGGTGATGGCCGAAGTAGCAGATCAGGCAGTAGCCAAAGTTGATGCACCAGAAATAGCGATGGTTGATCATGCGGCAGCCAAAGTTGATGCGTCAGAAATGTCGATGGCCGATCATGCGGCAGCCAAAGTTGATGCACCAGAAATGGCATTGGTCGAAGTAGCAGATCAGGCAGTAGCCAAAGTCGATGCATCAGAAATGGCATTGGTCGAAGTTTCAGATCAGGCAGTAGCCAAAGTAGATGCATCAGAAATGTCGATGGTCGAAGTAGCCGATCAGGCAGTAGCCAAAGTCGATGCATCAGAAATGTCGATGGTCGAAGTAGCCGATCAGGCAGTAGTCAAAGTCGATGCGTCAGAAATGGTGATGGTTGAAGTTGCCGATCAGGCAGTAGCCAAAGTCGATGCGTCAGAAATGATGATGGTTGAAGTAGCCGATCAGGCAGTAGCCAAAGTCGATGCATCAGAAATGGCATTGGTCGAACAAGCTGATCAGGCAGTAGCCAAAGTTGATGCACCAGAAATGGTGATGGCCGATCATGCGGCAGCCAAAGCCGATGCATCAGAAATGTCGATGGTAGATCATGCGGCAGCCAAAGCCGATGCACCAGAAATAGCGACGGTTGATCATGCGACAGCCAAAGTCGATGCGTCAGAAATGATGATGGACGATCATGCGGCAGCTAAAGTAGATGCGTCAGAAATGATGACGGTCGATCAAGCCGATCATGCGGCAGCCAAAGTAGATGCGTCAGAAATGTCGATGGTCGAAGTAGCAGATCAGGCAGTAGCCGAAGTCGATGCGTCAGAAATGTCGATGGTAGATCATGCGGCAGCCAAAGTTGATGCGTCAGAAATGTCGATGGCCGATCATGCGGCAGCCAAAGTTGATGCATCAGAAATGTCGATGGTAGATCATGCGGCAGCCAAAGTCGATGCGTCAGAAATAGCGATGGCCGATCATGCGGCAGCCAAAGTTGATGCGTCAGAAATGATGATGGCCGATCAAGCCGATCATGCGGCAGCCAAAGTTGATGCACCAGAAATAGTGATGGCCGATCATGCGGCAGCCAAAGTAGATGCATCAGAAATGTCGATGGCCGATCAGGCAGTAGCCAAAGTTGATGCGTCAGAAATGTCGATGGTCGAAGTAGCAGATCAGGCAGTAGCCAAAGTTGATGCACCAGAAATAGCGATGATGGATTATGCGGCAGCCAAAGTTGATGCGTCAGAAATGTCGATGGTTGAAGTAGCCGATCAGGCAGTAGCCAAAGTTGATGCGTCAGAAATGATGATGGCTGAAGTTGTAGATGATACGGCAACGGTCGGGGTTGCAGATGATATGGCCGCAGGGGTAGATGATGATTATAGTACGGGGTACAACCTTACTAAAGATGTTGTAGTCACTAATGTTGCCGGCGATGTCATTAAAGAGGAATTCGTAATTACTAATGATGAGGGAAGCGTGATTACAGAAGTTGTGGTGATCAGTAACGATGAAGGTGACGTGATTTCAGAAAATGTTAAAGTTATAGATTATACGAAAAATACGTTTACCGAAGATAATTTGATTGCCAATGATGAAGGAAATGTTGTGGCAGAAAGCGTTGTAGTGACTAATTATACAAACGACACGGTGGCAGAAGGAATGTTATTTACTAATCCGGAGGGAGATGCCGTGACAGCGGATGTTACAGTGACTAAAAATATGGACGATGTTGTAGTGACGAATAGTACGGGACAGATGTCTGATGGTATGTTCAATTATGATGAGATCGAGGAGGTGGTGACGAATATGGGAGAACAAATTATAAAAGATGCGACAGAAGAGAACGCTGCAACAGAAGAGATCGAAGAAGTGGTCGTTAAATTTGGGAAAAACATTCTGGAGGAAAAGATTGTCGTCAATGAGTTTGAGGGAGACGTTATTCCTGGTGAGAATATTGTAGTGACAGAATATACAGAAAGTCCCGAGGTCAGAGAGATGAACGCAGACGCTGACTACAGCGAGGCTATTTCGGAGGATGTTGTAAACTCGGGAATGCACCAAAATACGCGTTCGGTATATGCAAAGTATTCAGATAAAACGAAAAATCATAGTGCAGTAATAGCGCATCAAATGGATAAGGCGGTCGCATGTTCGAGTGCAGAAGAGTTTAGTGCTATCGTTGCCCATGATGTTGATGAAGCCGTTGCGGTAAGTGACACAATGAATGAAGTTGGAGAAAATGCGATAAAAAAGAGCAGGAATGAAATCTCTATTACGATTGATGAAGTAATCAACGTTGATTCATTGTCAGAAGCCGCCACTATGGGAAGGGATGAATTATCGGCAAGTAACAATGTAGTCGATATCGGAACTTCTGCTGTTGAAAATAGTACAGCGATTTCAGATGATATGGATACGGTTGTGTCTTTGGAATTAAATTCGTTGTCAGCTGGAGCGGGAGAGGTTGTAGAAATGAGTAACGTAACACAAGCTGATTTCAAATCTGGCGAGGATGTTTATAAAGAAGTGCAAGGTGATTATGAACGTCTACGAGATTTTGGAGCAGCGGCTATAGAAGCTCAATATGCAAGTGAAACACAGACTGTAAATAGTTCCATTAATTCGCAGCAGGTGGAGCGTATGATTCAAGAGGAAAAGCGTGAACGAGATAAGCAAGGTATTAATGTGTTGCCATTTTAAAATAATAAAAGTTCGCAATTCTCTCCTTGCGAGCTTTTTTATTTTTTAGAGGTATATTTTTACTTAAATGCTAAATACTAATATTGGATAACGTTACCAAATAATTTCAAGTTTATGAGGTGAAAGATGATTAGTATTACAAAACTGAGAAAAGTTTATGAAGATAGTGGCTATGAAGCTTTAAAGAATATTAATTTAGAAATCGATGATGGAGAGCTAGTGTGTTTACTAGGTCCTAGTGGATGCGGAAAGACCACGATTTTAAATTTGGTAGCAGGACTGCTGGATCCCACAGACGGCGACATTAAGTTTGACAATGAATCAGTAATTAATAAGCACCCCAAAGATAGAAACATTGGACTCGTATTTCAAAATTATGCATTGTATCCGCATATGACAGTTTTAGAAAACGTGATGTTTCCTTTAACAGTGGGGCACAGAAAGATGCCTAGAAAGGAGGCCGAAAAGATTGCAAGGAAGTTTATGACGGTCACAAATATAGTGGAGTTGGCATCAAAGAAGCCGGGGCAAATGTCTGGAGGACAGCAACAAAGAGTGGCTATCACGCGAGCACTCGTTCAGCAACCAAAAGTATTGYTATTAGATGAGCCGCTTAGCAATCTCGATGCGCGACTGCGATTAAAAATTCGTGAAGAAATTCGGMGKTTGATTAAGGAAATAGGAATCACCACTGTGTTTGTGACGCACGATCAAGAAGAAGCATTATCAATTAGCGACAAAATTGTTATTATGGATCAAGGGGTAGTTCAGCAGCACGACGTACCGCCAAATTTATACCTTGAGCCGAGAAATTTATTTGTKGCTCAGTTTATGGGCAACCCTATCATTAACACTTTTACTATGCAGTTGGTAGATAATATATTGATAGGCAAAGATTTTTCGATAGGAATGGACAGGCTAGARTCTGATCGATTTAGAAAAACAATTATGGGAGGAACGTATGTAGTAGGAATTCGTCCTGAGTATTTTGTATTAAGTAACACGCCGCTTTTTGAGGTTGAGATAACTTCTGTAGAGTTGATAGGCAAGGATAGTATTATCAACTTTTCTGTAAACGATGAATTTTGTAAAGCAATTACAGATGTAAATGATGGAATACAAGAGACCGATAGAGTTGGTCTAAATATTAAATATGACAAGATTTATATATTTAAAGAGGACGGAACAAGAGTATACTAGAGATCGACAGCCGCGGAGGGTAGTATGAAAAAATATAGAGCAGAAGCTTCACCACATGCATGGTTATTTTTATTACCATCGTTAATAATTATTGGTGTATTCAATTTGCTTCCTTTAATAAAGACCTTTGTTATGTCTATGCAGACAGGAAAAACGTTGAATACAATGACTTTTGGAGGAATAAAAAACTTTCAAGATGTGTTGACAGATCCTAAATTTCATATGGCAATAATCAATACTGCAGTGTATGCTTTTGTAGTTGTGCCATGTGGGATGATCATTTCTATGGCAATAGCAGTGACAATCTTCGAAAAAATTAAGCATAAAGCAATATTTGAAGCGATATTTTTTATGCCATATTTAACCAGTACTATTGCAATAGGTATAGTATTTAGATATCTGTTTAATGGAGACTATGGATTTATAAATTATATATTAAGTTGGTTTAATATTTCGCCTATAAATTTTTTAAATGATCCGGATATGAGTATAGCCACCTTAGTACTATTTGGAATATGGTCTGGGCTTGCGTTTAACATTATTATTTTGCTATCGGGGTTGAGAAATATTGATGATAGCTATTATAAAGTAGCAGATATGTTGGGAGCAACGAAGCGAGAACAATTTGTACGAATAACGCTTCCGCAAATGATTCCTATAATTACATTTTTGCTGATGGTAAACTTTATCAATGCGTTTAAGGTGTATGCTCAAGTGTTTGCGTTATTTAATGGCAAGCCAGGAATAGCCGATAGCGCAACGACAGGAGTRTTTTACATCTTCGATAAGTTTTATGTGGATTATAAATATGGAGAAGGCATGGCAGCTGCRGTTATCCTGTTTTTGTTGATACTCTTATTTACACTGTTTCAAAATTTTGTATTGAGAAAAATAGCAAAGTAGGTGTATATTATGAAAAAATCAGCAGATARAATTTTGGGAGATGCTGTATCAAAAATGTTTGTAACTATTATGGCCATTATTACATTGTTTCCATTTGTATACATGATTTTAACAAGCCTAATGACTTTTCAAGARGCAACGAGCATTCCTCCTACATTGATTCCAGCAGATCCTCAGTTTGGTAACTACGCAAAAGCGCTAAGGCAAGCACCCTTTGCAAGATATTTTGCTAATACCATAATTGTCGCAAGTTGCTCTACTTTGGGAACAGTTATCAATTGCATATTGGCAGCGTTTGCATTGGTAAAGTTACAGTTTCAGGGCAAAAAGGTGTTGTTGATGGGGATGGCAGCATTGATGATGGTACCCTATGAAGTAACAGTGTTTACAAACTATCAAACCATCGCGCAACTGGGGTGGTTAAATAGTTATCAAGCATTGATTGTCCCTTCGCTTGCAAGTATTTTTTATACATTYTACTTGAAAGAATATTTATCTAGTATACCAATTTCATATTATAAGGCAGCAAAAGTAGATGGGTGCACTGACCTTGAGTTTATAGCACGAATTTTAATTCCTCTTGCTAAGCCGGCATTATTTACTATGAGTATATTAAGTTTTATAAGTGGATGGAATTCGTTTTTGTGGCCGATTTTAGTAACCAATGATACTGATATGAGATTATTGAGTAATGGGCTAACGGCATTTGCGACGGAAAGTGGAAGCGATGTTCAGCTGCAAATGGCGGCCTCGGCAATATCGGTTATTCCAATAATGATCATTTATGTAATGTTTCGAAAGCAAATTATAAGAGGAGTTGTAAAAAGTGGAGTTAAAGGATAAGCAAACTAGAGTTACATTTCATAATGGCATAGGTACTATTGGAGGCACTATAATAGAAGTTGCGTATAAGGATAGTCAAATATTTTTTGATTTTGGTAGCGAATATGATCCTGGGGCAGAGATTCAGCCAAGGGATCTGCAGGGGCTATTGGATGCGAAGCTGGTGCCGTACCTAAATATATTCGATCCTGGGATACCAATAGATCGGCATACAGAAAATACTTTCGAACATAAAGCAGTATTTTTGTCACATGTTCATCTGGATCATTCTAAAATTATTAATTATTTGGATCCAGCAGTGCCGCTATATACATTATATGGAACCAAATCGTTGCTAGAGACGCTTAATATCAACGACGATTTTTTGTTTCCGCTGCATGGGGCACATGAAAAAAACGTACGAGAAGTCGTTGGAGTATCAGATAATGCAGTAATAGAGGTTGGTAAAATAAGGGTAAAAGTGATGCCAGTAGACCATGATGCCTACGGTGCAAGCGGGTTGTATATAGAAACGCCGGATCTAACAATTTCATATACAGGAGACATTCGATTACATGGCTACCGTGCAGAAGAGACGATTAAGTTTTGCGAGAAAAGTAAAGGGTGTGATCTACTTCTAATAGAGGGAGTGAGTATATCTTTTCAAGAAGTAGATGAAGTTCCGGTAGGTGCTATGAGCGAAGTAGAATTAGTTGAGGCGATTGATGCGTTGATAAAAGCAAATCCTACAAAACAGATAACATTTAATTATTATATTACAAACATTGAACGAATTATGAAAATCATAGAAAAAAATCCTCGGACAGTTGTATTAGATGCATATTATTCATATATTTTAAAAGATGCYACAGGATTTGAATCACTATATTATAGTTGTGACGATAAGAACTATGGATTAGATGCTAACAAACGCATAAGCTATGACATATTGTTGTCAGATAAAGGAAAATACTTTTGGCAATTAACAAATAAAGAGGATGTGAAAAAACTTAAGAGTGGCGGAATATATATTCACTCTAATGCGATGCCTTTAGGAGAGTTTGATCCAGCATATGCTCCATTTGTCGAAAGCTTTGCAGTAAAAGGGATAGCGTTTGAATTGATGGGATCTAGCGGACATGCGTACCCAAAAGACTTAATGTGGATCATTGATAAAATTAAACCCAAGTTGCTGATTCCTATCCATTCATATCATCCWGAGAGATTGTTAAATAAAAATGGTGATAGAATGCTTCCATTTAAGGGGCAAGTAATATAAATGAAAGGGACTGATATTATGAATTGTAAAAAATTTTTTGTACTAGCAGGATTTGCCGCAGTAGTATTAGCTGGATGTGGTAGTRATGAATCTCCAGTAGTTGTGGAGYCAGAAAYTATTCTTACAGAGCTTACAGAACCAGTTAAATTTGTATTTTGGCACGCAATGGCAGGTGAGCAACAAGAGATGTTAACAGAGCTAACTGATCAATTTATGATCGAAAATCCTGAAATTACGGTAACACTGCAAAATCAATCTAGTTACAAAGACTTGCAGCAAAAGCTCACTCTAAATATGTCTAGCCCAAAGCAATTGCCGACATTAACGCAAGCATATCCAAATTGGATGGAAAATGCGATAATAGATAATTTGCTTGTAGACTTAACWCCTTATATTGAGGACCCGATTGTGGGATATGATCACTACGAAGACATTATAAAAGGATTTCGAGATGGCACAGAAATCAATGGCAAAATTTATTCGATTCCATTTAATAAATCCACAGAAGTTTTATGGTACAATAAGACACTCTTTGATGAGCTAAACCTAACTCCGCCTACAACTTATGAGGAGCTAGCGCAAACAGCCAAAACGATATATGATGAAACAGGTATTATAGGCGCAGGATTTGACTCATTGAGTAATTATTATACAACATATTTATATAATGAAGGGTTGGAAMTAGACCCAGAACTTGATGTTACGGGTCCGGAATCTGTCGCTGCAGTGGATTATTATTTAGACGGTATACAAGACGGGTATTTTAGAATAGCAGGAACAGATATATTTTTGTCGGGACCATTTGGAAAYGAGYTGATTGGGATGTATACGGGATCTAACGCTGGAGAATCTTTTATAGAAAAGAGTGTAGGAGATAAGTTTGAAGTAGGTGTGGCACCRTATCCAGCAGATGCGGTAATGCAACAAGGGACCGATATATTTATGTTTAATTCATCTTCTCGAGAACAAAGATTGGCGGCATTTGAGTATCTAAAATTTTTGACTAGTACAGACTCACAGRTAAAATGGGGTATTGCAACGGGATATCTTCCAGTTAGAGCTTCCGCGATGGAAAGTGAATCATATATTAATTCAGGAAGCTTGGTTGCACCTATTGTGGAAGAGGCSACAGAGAGTTTGTATACCACAAATCCAGATTTAGCGACAGACGGAGCATTTAGAGAGGCTGCAACAGTGTTAGAACATATACTAGCACAGCCTGATGAGCCTGATGTTGATAAGAATTTAACAAGCTATAAAAATACTTTGGTAGAAATTTGGGAATAGAGAGTTGATTGTACTGTGCTTACTGAGTAATTTAAGTGCAGTACAATTTTGTTATAGAGAAGGAAAGTTGTGAGTGTAAACTGTAAAGGTACATTTGCCTCGAGTTTTTGATTTATACATGGCGCTGTCAGCGGCAGTATAGAGGTCTTGAAAGTTGTTGAAGATATGATCTACTTTTGCAATACCGATACTAGGAGACACAGATACTGAAGCATTATCATTGGAGTAAGTTTTGGATAATTTATTTATGATGACATTACTTTTCTCTATGATATTAATACCATTTGAGTTKGGAATAAATACCAGAAATTCATCCCCACCAATTCTTCCCTTTATATCATCTTTTCTAAAAATAGAGTTTATGTTATGAGCMACYTCTCTTAATACATTATCACCAGCAGCATGGCCAAAGGTATCGTTGATGCTCTTAAAGTTGTCTAGGTCAATCATAAATAAATACCCACCAACCTGTTCTGCATCTTGTAGTAAAAATTTATCTATCAGATCCTCGGTGGTAGTCTTGTTGTATAAGCCCGTAAGCTGGTCACGCTCGGCATTAAACTGTTTGATTTTTTCCTCTTGAACATTGCTAATAGTAATAATAGCGCACATATTGTTTTGAGATTCAACTCGTACGTTTGCATTAAACCAGGCAAAATCTTTGTTGGTATGAGACCATCGATACTCGAATTCGTATTTATTGATTCCCTTGTCAAAAGTCTGAATCATATATTCGATAGCCGCCATCGCATTGCTGTTTTCTCTGTCTTCGACATGTACATAGTTAGAGATAAGTTCCTGAAAAAGGTTTTCATACGATGTACCAATAAACTCGGGCTGAATTTCTCCTTGATGGATATAATTGGTAACTTGACCTGTTTCGCAATTGATCTCTATCGCACTGTCTACCGTGTCTAAAAGAATATGCTTATACATACGCTCTATCAATTTACTATTTTTCATAGTCTCCTTATTTAGCTCCATTATTTCGAAGCCAATCATCATAAAAATACAGAGATAAAATAGAATGAGCCAACTAACACCTAGCAAAAGTTGCTGAACCAAAAGATTAAATACAAATATATCCACAGAATAAGATGTGGTGTTAGTAATTAGGCATAAAATAATACAAACTTCCAAAAATAAAAATAATTTAAGTCGGGTTGGGTGAGTTATATAAATTCTGTAATATTTTTGGGGAACTAGTTTTGATATTGTTAGTAGAAAAAGGGAGTGTATCGAACAAACCGCGATGCGTATTAAGTATAGTGAACTGCTAGTGGACATAATGTGCCATATACTGGTATCAAGTATTAAGCCAGCAGATGCGTTTAAAATCATTACTAGTGCCATAATGTTAATAGGCATATATAAAGCAGTGGCCAACTTTAAGAAGAAATTTCCTTGAAAAAATATAATGATAAATAAGCTATAGACTACTATTATAAATGCGTATACAGCTATCATAGAATATGAAATAAATACAGTACTGACAGGACCAGCGATAATTGTGAGTATTATTACAATTGTGTAAAATGTATTCTTTGAGCCATTAAATTTAATAAGTTTATTGATTGTTGTAAAAAATAATAAATTATGTATTGCGAATACAATTAAAAAGATTCCGGGTATTGTCATAATATCTCTCTCCTTTGCTATAAATATGGTTATAATTTATTTTATGAYAGATATTTATAGAACAGTAGAAATGTTTTTAATTACAACAGTAGACAAAAATAGTAGATAAAAATAGCAGACAAAAAATTCGTTAACTATAGTGAGTCTTTTTGTTGTTTTATATAATTTACAGAAGTATTTTTTTAAATTTAATTTATATATAATAACAAAAATAATAAATTAAGGTTAATTTTAATTAATTTTATAACAAATGTTACGAAAAGGTGAAAATTAGTTGCATATACAACTAATTTGTGCTACAATTATTACAACAAAATAGTAAAGCAGTAAAATAGTAAAATAGTAAAAGAGAGGAATTCTATGAAAGATGATAGAAGCATAAATAGATATTTATCTCAAATTTACAGAAAAAGTATAAGGTTTTTGCAATGCAAATTGGCAGAAGAAGACGTTGGGTGTGGTCAATTTACATTTTTAGAACAAATTTTTAAATACGAAGGAATAAGTCAAGAAGAACTTTCTAACAAACTTGTAATAGATAAAACAACTACCGCAAGAGCGGTAAAAAAACTTGAGGACAAAGGATATGTCAGACGCGAAAAGCGTATTAACGATAAACGAACATATGGAATCTACGTAACGGAGCGTGCTATTGCCGAGCATGAAAATATCAYAAATGCGTTTCGTGACCTAGACAATGTGTTTAATGATGCCTTAACAGTAAGTGAAAAAGATACACTCATCAATTTGYTAGCTAAAATTTGTAATCATTCGCAAATGAAATAGAATAAAAATGAAATAGAATAAAAATGAAATAGAATAAAAATGAAATAGAATAAAAATAAAATAGGAGGATCTYATGGGAAAACATCAAGAGTTATTAGCGACAGAGTCAATTGGAAAACTAATATTTAAGTATTCACTGCCTGCGATTATTGGRATGATGGTAAATGGACTATATAACGTGGTAGACCGAATGTTTATAGGAAATATTCCGGGAGTTGGGCATTTAGCGATTAGTGGTTTGGGAGTAACTTTACCAATAATGACCATTATAATGGCGTTTGGTTTGTTAATAGGTATCGGTGCAGCAACAAATATTTCGATAAAGTTAGGTGAAAATAACAAAGATCAAGCCGAAGGGATTTTGGGTAATGCAATTTCGTTGTGTATTTTATCTGGTTTAGCTATAAGTGTTATTGGTTTAATATTTGTAAACCCTATTCTTTCAATGTTTGGTGCAAGTCCAGACAGCTTGCCGTTTGCAAAAGAATATATTGAAGTTATATTAATTGGTAGTGTGTTTAATATTACAGCGGGATCTATGACGAACTTAATAAGAAGCGATGGAAATCCAAAGTTATCTGCAATAATTATGGCCACAGGATGCTTCCTCAATATAATTCTAGATGCTCTTTTCATTTTTGGATTTGGAATGGGTATAGCAGGTGCGGCATGGGCAACGATAATTTCACAAGCTGTAACAGCGGCATGGTCACTAGGATATTATTTTGCTGGAAAATCTAATTTATCATTTCACAAGTCTGGTTTAAAGCTTGCTAGAAAATATGTATTTCCGATGTTAGCGATTGGGTCTGCGCCATTTGCTATGCAGGTGGCCATGAGTGGGGTTCAAATTATTTGTAACAATGCGTTAGGAACTTATGGCGGAGACATGGCAATTGGTGCTTTCGCTACAATAAACTCGATAGTATTAATGATGGTAACGCCGATTATTGGAGTTGCCCAAGGAACTCAGCCGATTATTGGATTTAACTTCGGGGCAAAACAATACGACCGCGCAACCTTAACATTAAAAATAAGCGCAGGTTTTACATTTGTCTTCTTACTTGTCGTAGTAGCAATAATGCAAATTATTCCAGAAACATTGGTAAGTCCATTCTCTGGAAATAACCCAGAACTTGTTGCGATGACAGTAGAGGGCTTAAGAAAATATACAATAATGATGCCATTGATGGGACCTGCGATGTTGGGGTCACAATATATCCAAGCAATAGGCAAAGCGAAATCGGCGATGATACTAGGTCTACTCAGACAAGTAATTTTGCTAATACCACTCATGTTGATAATGCCAAGAATATTTGGACTAACAGGAATTTGGTTTTCGCAACCTATAGCAGACGGGCTAACAGCGCTAATCACAGCAGTAGTAGTAATTAAAGAGATACGATCTCAAACAGCAAGAGCTATACCGGAAGTAGTACCGGCAGTATAAACGAAACTGCATTCTGAAGTCAAAAATCAGGATGCAGTTTTTTTATTATCTGCAACAGCTAACGAAGCCTCATCGGAAACTTCATCGGCAACAGCTAGTGAAGCTTCATCGGAAACCTCATCTGCCACAGCTAACGAAACCACATCGACAGCCGCATCGGCAACAGCTAGTGAAACCTCATCGATAGCCGCATCTGCCACAGCTAGTGAAACCACATCGGCAACCGCATCTGCCACAGCTAGTGAAACCTCATCGATAGCCGCATCTGCACCAGCTAGTGAAATCACCTCGATAGCCGCATCTGCTACAGCTAACGAAATCTCATCGGCAACCTCATCTGCCACAGCTAGTGAAACCACATCGGAAACCTCGTCGGCAACAGCTAACGAAGCCTCATCGGAAACTTCATCTGCCACAGCTAGTGAAACCTCATCGATAGCTGCATCTGCCACAGCTAGTGAAACCACATCGGAAACCTCATCGGCAACAGCTAACGAAATCTCATCGGAAACCTCATCGGCAACAGCTAGTGAAACCACATCGACAGCCGCATCTGCAACAGCTAACGAAGCCTCATCGGAAACTTCATCTGTCACAGCTAGTGAAACCTCATCGGAAACTTCATCGGCACCAGCTAGTGAAGCCTCATCGGAAACTTCATCTGCAACAGCTAGTGAAGCTTCATCGGAAACTTCATCTGCCACAGCTAGTGAAGCTTCATCGGAAACCTCATCGGCAACAGCTAGTGAAGCCTCATCGGAAACTTCATCGGCAACAGCGAGAGAAGCCACATCGACAGCCGCATCGGCAACAGCTAGTGAAACCTCATCGGAAACTTCATCGGCCACAGCTAGTGAAGCCTCATCGGAAACTTCATCGGCAACAGCGAGAGAAGCCACATCGACAGCCGCATCGGCAACAGCTAGTGAAACCTCATCGACAGCTGCATCTGCCACAGCTAACGAAGCCTCATCGGAAACTTCATCTGCCACAGCTAGTGAAACCTCATCGGAAACTTCATCTGCCACAGCTAGTGAAGCCTCATCGGAAACTTCATCTGCCACAGCTAGTGAAGCCTCATCGGAAACTTCATCTGCCACAGCTAACGAAGCCTCATCGGAAACTTCATCTGCCACAGCTAGTGAAACCTCATCGGAAACTTCATCGGCACCAGCTAGTGAAACCTCATCGGAAACTTCATCGGCAACAGCTAGTGAAACCACATCGACAGCCGCATCGGCAACAGCTAGTGAAGCCTCATCGACAGCCGCATCTGCCACAGCTAACGAAGCTTCATCGGAAACCTCATCTGCAACAGCTAACGAAGCCTCATCGGAAACTTCATCTGCTACAGCTAACGAAGCCTCATCGACAGCCGCATCTGCCACAGCTAGTGAAGCCTCATCGATAGCCGCATCTGCTACAGCTAGTGAAGCCTCATCGGAAACTTCATCGGCACCAGCTAGTGAAGCCACATCGACAGCCGCATCGGCAACAGCTAACGAAACCTCATCGACAGCCGCATCTGCCACAGCTAGTGAAACCACATCGGAAACCTCATCGGCAACAGCTAGTGAAGCCTCATCGGAAACTTCATCTGCCACAGCTAGTGAAGCCACATCGACAGCCGCATCTGCCACAGCTAGTGAAGCCTCATCGATAGCCGCATCTGCTACAGCTAGTGAAGCCTCATCGGAAACTTCATCGGCACCAGCTAGTGAAGCCACATCGACAGCCGCATCGGCAACAGCTAACGAAACCTCATCGACAGCCGCATCTGCCACAGCTAGTGAAACCACATCGGAAACCTCATCGGCAACAGCTAGTGAAGCCTCATCGGAAACTTCATCTGCCACAGCTAGTGAAGCCACATCGACAGCCGCATCGGCAACAGCTAGTGAAGCCTCATCCGTAATCTCATCTGCCACAGCTAGTGAAACCTCATCGACAGCCGCATCGGCAACAGCGAGAGAAGTCACATCGACAGCCGCATCTGCAACAGCTAGTGAAGCCTCATCCGTAATCTCATCTGCAACAGCTAGTGAAGCCGCATCGACAGCCGCATCGGCAACAGCTAGTGAAGCTTCATCGGCAACCGCATCTGCCACAGCTAGTGAAGCCTCATCGGAAACTTCATCTGCACCAGCTAATGAAACTTCATCGACAGCCGCATCTGCACCAGATAGTGAAACCTCATCGGAAACTTCATCTGCCACAGCTAGTGAAACTTCATCGACAGCCGCATCTGCTACAGCTAACGAAGCCTCATCGGAAACTTCATCTGCCACAGCTAGTGAAACCTAATCGGAAACTTCATCTGCCACAGCTAGTGAAACCTCATCGATAGCTGCATCTGCCACAGCTAGTGAAGCCTCATCGGAAACTTCATCTGCCACAGCTAGTGAAGTCTCATCGGAAACTTCATCGGCAACAGCGAGAGAAGTCACATCGACAGCCGCATCTGCCACAGCTAGTGAAACCTCATCGATAGCCGCATCTGCCACAGCTAGTGAAGCCACATCGACAGCCGCATCGGCACCAGCTAGTGAAGCTTCATCGGAAACTTCATCTGCCACAGCTAACGAAGCCTCATCGGAAACTTCATCTGCACCAGCTAGTGAAATCACATCGACAGCCGCATCGGCAACAGCTAGTGAAACCTCATCGGAAACCTCATCGGCAACAGCTAGTGAAACCTCATCGATAGCTGCATCTGCCACAGCTAGTGAAGCCTCATCGGAAACTTCATCTGCACCAGCTAGTGAAATCACATCGACAGCCGCATCTGCAACAGCTAGTGAAGCCACATCGACAGCCGCATCGGCAACAGCTAGTGAAACTTCATCGGCAACCGCATCTGCCACAGCTAGTGAAGCCTCATCGGAAACTTCATCTGCAACAGCTAGTGAAGTCACATTGACAGCCGCATCGGCAACAGCTAGTGAAGTCACATTGACAGCCGCATCGGCAACAGCGAGAGAAGCCACATCGACAGCCGCATAGGCAACAGCGAGAGAAGCCACATCGGAAACTTCATCTGCAACAGCTAGTGAAGCCTCATCGGAAACTTCATCTGCCACAGCTAGTGAAGCCACATCGACAGCCGCATCGGCAACAGCTAGTGAAGCCTCATCGGAAACTTCATCGGCAACAGCTAGTGAAGTCACATCGACAGCCGCATCGGCAACAGCGAGAGAAGCCACATCGATAGCCGTATCGGCAACAGCGAGAGAAGCCACATCGGCAGCCGCATCGGCAACAGCTAGTGAAACCTCATCGATAGCCGCATCTGCCACAGCTAGTGAAACCACATCGACAGCCGCATCTGCCACAGCGAGAGAAGCCACATCGACAGCCGCATCTGCAACAGCGAGAGAAGCCACATCGGCAATAGCGAAAGAAGCTTCATCTGCAATAGCGAGAGAAGCCTCTTCTGAAATAGCGAATGAAATCGCGTCTGAAATAGTGGGTAAAGGTAGATCGATGGTAGTGATCGATGTCTACGAAATATATGTTAGAAGAGCATGGAAATCTCCCTGTAGATTATATTTTCCGGTACCGGCGGCAACGAAGATGCTATCCCCTTTTGTGAAGTTGAGCGTTTCTGTTGTAGAATCGATTGATCCAGATCCCTCGAGAACTAGAAGAGAGTGGAAACTCGTCTCATTGGCAGTGAACGTAGCCAGGTCGGTACACTTAATGTCGCGCACAGCAAAATATTGGCAATCAACAAGAAGGTCGGAATTTTTTGCTACATTGACAGCGGGTGCGAGGGTGGAAACTTCAACAGCTTTGGCAACATGGAGCTCTCGAAGCTTGCCGTCGGCCCCACGTCTAGCGAAATCATATACGCGGTAGGTGACATTGGATGATTGCTGGACTTCAGCTATAAGACATCCGGCGCCGATTGCGTGGACAGTGCCTGCCTCTATGAAAAAGCAATCACCGGCGGTAACATTAACTTTGTTTAAAACGTCTAGGATGGTGTCATTTGCTATATGTTGCTCGTATTCAGCTTTGGAAAGAGTCTGGTTAAAGCCATAGTAGATGAAAGCATCGGGTTCGGCTTCGGCGATGTACCACA
>NZ_ABEQ01000045.3 GCF_000171335.1 Candidatus Epulonipiscium viviparus | reverse complement strand
CTATTCCTGGAGTCCATTTACAAGAGATAGAGCATTGCCACCAGAAATAGAAGCCGCACTTATGGAAAAATACGGGTTGGATGATCCGCTGTGGAAACAGTATCTCAATTACGTTGGTAATGTTGTTCAGGGTGATTTGGGAGTTTCAATGCAAAAGATAGGTGTTTCGGTAAATGATATGATCGAACAAGGTCTTCCGGTTTCGGCCAAAGTAGGTATTGTTGCGGTAATAGTAATTTTAGCTTTGGGAATTCCAATAGGAATGATTTCTTCACTCAAGCAAAATACTGTGACAGATCATATTGTTATGTTTATAGCGACGATTGGTATCGCAGTCCCCAGCTTTGTTATTGGAACATTTATAATGTATATCTTTGGTGAAAAACTTAAGCTAATTCCTGCAGGAGGACTTGATGGACCTAGCTCATACATAGGGCCGGTTATTGCGCTTGCTGGATTTTCGCTTGCATATGTAACCAGGCTGATGCGTTCGAGTATGCTAGAAGTATTGCGTCAAGATTATATCAGAACAGCCAAAGCAAATGGTCTAAGTCAAATAAGAGTTATCGGAAAGCACGCACTAAAAAATGCGCTCATTCCAGTCATAACTTATGTAGGGCCAATGGTCGCAAGTATTTTAACAGGATCATTCGTTATTGAAAGAATATTTGCACTTCCTGGAATCGGAAAGTATTTCACTGAGAGTGTTACAAACCGTGACTATACAGTAATCATGAGTATCACATTATTCTACGCCGCTATCTATATCTTTATGGTACTTCTTGTTGATATCGCGTATGCGTTTATAGATCCTCGTATTAAATTTAATGATTAGAAAGGATGAGCAAAGATGTGGGAACCAATTAATAAGGACCTCTTAGGTAGTGCACAAGAAACTAGAAAAAGCCTCACATACTGGCAAGATGTTTGGAGAAGGCTGAGACAAAATGTTATGGCAATGACAGGGTTAGTTATTATTGCAACTATTGCTTTCCTTGCTATGTTTGGGCCAATGTTTTCTGGATACAGTTATTCAGAGCAAAATACGGCCCTTGCCAACATCGCTCCAAATATTCAATTGACAAATATTGGAGGCGGAGATTATGTATTAGTACATAATGACTATAAACTGATAGAAGCAACCGCGGATGGGGAGCTACTAGGTGCTCCCGAAATTATAGAAGATAACAAAGCTGAAAAGTTCATTCTATATCGAATCAATGGCAAAGAAGTAAAATTTGATTATTCTGTTGCACAAAAAAATAGAACTAAAGGTAGTAAAGTTTCTACAGAAAATACTGATATGAAAACCAAATATGATATATATGTAAATGGTAAATTAATTGATAAATATAATGTCAAAGATGTTTGGAATAAAAGCTATATATTAGGAACAGATAATCTTGGTCGCGATGTATGGACGCGTGTATTATATGGAGCAAGAATTTCATTAACAGTAGGTCTTGTTGCATCAGTAGTAAATCTATTTATTGGTGTATTGTATGGAGGAATTTCGGGATACGAAGGCGGAAGAGTGGATAACATAATGATGCGTATTGTTGATATAATCAATTCAGTACCATTACTCTTAATCGTAATTTTACTCATGGTAGTAATTAGCCCAGGTCTGCATACTATTATATTAACAATCGGCTTAGTCTATTGGGTGGGTATGGCAAGACTGGTTCGTGGTCAGGTATTAAGCCTAAAAGAGCAAGAGTTTGTTTTGGCGGCAAGAGCGCTTGGAGTTTCTAAAACTAAAATAGTTATTAAACATCTAATTCCTAACGCTATTGGGCCTATTGTAGTTTCTATGATGATGTCTATCCCAAGCGCGATCTTTACAGAAGCGTTTTTAAGTTTTATTGGTCTTGGCGTTTCTGCACCAGAAGCATCTTGGGGAACTCTTGCAAACGATGCGTTGGGTGGAATCCGTTCATACCCATATCAAATCATAGCACCATCTGTTGCCATTGCACTTACAATGTTTGGATTTAACTTTTTGGGCGATGGTTTGCGCGATGCGTTAGATCCACGTTTAAGGAAATAGGAGGATTTTATGAAAACTAAAAAAATCTTAGAAGTTAAAGGTCTTGAAACCTCCTTTTTTACACACTTAGGAGAAGTAAAGGCCGTACGAAATGTATCATTTGATATTAAAAAGGGTGAGGTAGTTGGGCTTGTTGGAGAGTCTGGTAGTGGCAAAAGCATCACCTGTATGTCTATTATGAAACTTCTTCAGCATCCGGGCAAAATTAAAAAGGGAGAAGTACTGTTTAAAGGTGAAGATTTAGTTACAAAATCTCCAAAAGAGATGCGAAAAATTCAGGGTGACGAAATTTCTATGATATTTCAAGATCCGATGACTGCATTAAACCCTGTATATACTATCGGAAACCAAATGATAGAAGTAATACGCGCACACAAAAAGGTTTCTAAGAAAGAAGCCGAGGAAACTGCACTCAAAATGTTAGAAGCCGTGGGAATTCCTGATCCTGCTAAACGTATGAAAAACTATCCCAACGAATTTTCTGGAGGAATGCGTCAACGTGCCATCATTGCGATGGCGCTTTCGTGTGAGCCAGAGCTATTAATAGCAGATGAGCCAACAACAGCTCTTGATGTAACAATTCAGGCGCAAATTCTGGATCTGCTAAAAGAACTGCGTACTAAATTAGATACATCCATAATATTTATTACGCATGACTTAGGTGTTATTGCAGAACTTTGCGACAGAGTTATCGTTATGTATGGTGGAATGATTATGGAAGAGGCCAGCGTAGTCGATTTGTTTGCATCTCCAAAAAATCCCTATACAATTGGTCTACTGAAATCTGTTCCGAATCCCGATATACTAATCAAACAAAAATTAATTCCGATTCCAGGATCGCCTCCAGACATGTTAAATCCGCCACAAGGATGCGCTTTCTGTAAACGATGCGAATTTGCAATGGATATTTGTTTAGAAGAAGTTCCAGAATTATATGATGTTTCAAAAAGGCATAAGTCAAGATGTCATTTGTATCATCCTGACGCACCAGAATCTGTTAGAAAGCAGGTGATGTAAATGGCTTCTCCGATATTAGAAGTTCAAGAACTCAAAAAGTATTTTTCAAAATCAACAGGATTTATTCACAAAGTAGAGCAACATGTTAAAGCTGTGGATAACGTATCTTTTGCTGTTAATCGAGGCGAAACACTAGGATTGGTTGGAGAATCAGGCTGCGGTAAAAGCACCACGGGGCGTACCATATTAAAGCTATACCAACCAACTAGTGGTAAAATTATATTTGATGGTGTTGACATTACAAACTTYACAGAAAAGCAAATGTTGCCATACCGTAAACGAATGCAGATGATTTTTCAAGATCCCTATGCGTCCCTAAACGGAAGAATGACCATTGCAGATATAATAGGCGAAGCAATTGACACGCACAAAGTTGCTGCTAATCATTCAGAACGCGACGAAATAATAGCCGACCTTCTCGAGAGAGTTGGTCTTATGAAAGATCACGCAAGCCGTTATCCTCATGAATTTTCTGGTGGGCAACGCCAACGTATTGGAATAGCAAGAGCGCTCGCTGTAAATCCAGAATTCATCATATGCGATGAGCCTATTTCTGCACTCGATGTATCAATTCAGGCGCAAGTTGTTAACATGCTAGAAGAGATTCAGAGCAAAACAGGAGTAGGATATTTATTCATCGCTCATGACTTATCTATGGTTAAGCATATTTCAAATAGAATAGGTGTAATGTATCTTGGTCAATTGGTTGAAATAGGAGACAGAGATAAAGTTTATAGTACTCCTGTTCATCCATATACCAAAGCTTTGCTATCTGCAATACCTATTCCAGACCCTCAAAGCGAAAAATCTAAGGGCCGAATTATACTTCAAGGCGATGTGCCTAGTCCATTAAATCCACCTTCTGGTTGCCATTTTAGAACTAGATGCCAATATTGTACCGAAAGATGTAGTGAATCTGAACCYAAGTTACACACAATAGAAGATAATCATCAAGTAGCTTGTCATCTATTTTAGTTAACAAAAAAACGTACAGTGGCAGGAAATGTGACTTCGGTTGCACCTGCCTAYTRTAACAATATAAATAAAAAGGGGAATTTAGAAATGAATAAAAAATTGCTAACAGCACTGCTAGTTACGGCAGCGGCGTTAACCGCTTGTAGTGGAGATGATAATACTACATCGGTAATCACTGAAACTAAAGAAACAAAGCTTTCTCCTGGGGGATATCCTATTTCAGAAAAGCAAGAACTTGTTTACAATCTAGGTTCTGAGCCTCTTACTATAGATCCTCAGCTCAATGCTGCAGTTGTTGGTAGTCAAATTATAAATAACACATTTGAAGGTTTGGTTCGTGATGTACGCGGCGAATTGGTACCGGGAATGGCAGAGTCTTGGACTGTTTCAGATGATGAACGCGTATATACATTTAAAATTCGTGATGACGCCATGTGGTCTGATGGCGAGCCTGTTACTGCACACAATTTTGTGTTTGGCTGGCAAAGAGCCGTCGATCCGGCAGTTGCCTCCGGAGAAGCATATGTAATGGGAAGCGCCGGAATYCTCAACGCCAAAGAAATATTAGCTGGCGAAAAAGATTATACAGAACTAGGCATCAAAGCTATCGATGATAAAACGTTAGAAGTAACACTAGCAAATCCAACTGCATACTTTTTAGAGTTTACAGGCTCCGCGACGTTTATGCCAGCTCGCGAAGACATCGCAGATCCAGAAGGAATGTGGGCTCGAAATCCCGAAACTGCGGTCTCCAATGGTCCGTTTAAACTTTCGGAATATGCCATTGGCAACGAAATTGTACTTACTAAAAATGAGCACTACTGGAATTCTGCTGCCGTCAGTCTAGATAAGATTATATGCAAAATCATTGTCAATGCATCCACTGCATATGCCGCATATCAATCTGATCAACTAGACATCTTTGCGACGATTCCTCCAGCAGAAATTCCAAAGCTCATTGTAGAAAATCCAGAATTTTACATCGTTCCATACATCGGAACTTATTTTATGGTTATGAATTTAAATAACGAAGTTTTTCAAGATATAAATGTTCGCAAAGCACTAAACTGGTCCATCGATCGAACGACTCTCACAGAAATTGCAGGTGCGGGTCAAATTCCTGCAACAGGATTTGTCGGTCCTGGATATCTCGATACAGAAGGAAATGAGTTTCACGAAGTTGCAGGCGATTATGGACTTCCACTTAGAGCAGAGCCCGAAACCGCACAAAAATTTTTGGCCGATGCAGGATATCCAGATGGCGAAGGTTTTCCAGAAATCGAAATTTTGTATAACACAGATGAAGGGCACAAGTTGATTGCAGAAGCCATGCAGGAAATGTGGTCCGAAAATTTAGGCATTGACGTAACTCTTACAAATCAAGAATGGGCCATATTTCAAGAAGCAAGAAATCAACATACTTACGATTCTATTGCAAGGCATGGCTGGATTGGAAGCTATGCAGAYCCCACTGCGATGCTCGATATCTTTATGACTGACAATGTTCAAAACAGTGGCGACTACTCAAATCCAGCGTTCGATGAGCAGATGAATCTCGCACGAACTACTGTCGGAAAGGAACGAATGGATCATCTATACAAAGCCGAAGAAATTTTTATGGCAGATATGTCTATTATCCCTGTGTACTATTACGTTAATACTCTTATTGCCGACGATGATGTCGAAGGATGGGCCATGGATGCTAAAGGAAGACTCTGGTTTGGCGACATTGTAATGCTAGATTTAGAACAATAAGGAGCAGGCAAAATGAATACAAAATTATTGACTGCATTGCTAATTACATCTGCTACGTTAACTGCTTGCAGCGGAGAGGATGCAGCGTCGGCAGTAGCTGCAACTAACGAAACAAAGCTTTCGCCAGATGGATATCCTGTGGCGCAAAAGCAAGAACTGGTCTACAACTTAGGAGCGGAGCCTCTAACCATAGATCCTCAGCTGAATTCTGCTGTAGATGGAAGCCAGATTATCAACAATACATTTGAAGGTTTGGTGCGAGAAGTAAATGGAAAGCTGGTTCCGGCAATGGCAGAGTCTTGGACTGTCTCAGATGATGAACGCGTATATACATTTAAAATTCGTGATGACGCTATGTGGTCTGATGGCGAGCCTGTTACTGCACACAATTTTGTGTTTGGCTGGAGAAGAGTCGTCGATCCCGCAGTTGCCTCGGGAGAAGCCTACGTAATGAGTAGTGCCGGAATCCTCAATGCCGCAGAAATATTGGCAGGCCAAAAAGATTATACAGAGCTGGGTGTTAAAGCGCTCGATGACAAAACATTAGAGGTTACGCTGATCAACCCAACAGCATATTTTTTGGAGTTTACTAGTGTCGCATCATTTATGCCCGCACGCGAAGACATCGCAGATTCAGAAGGAGTTTGGGCACGGACTCCCGAAACTGCTGTGTCCAACGGCCCGTTTAAGCTTTCAGAATACGCAATTGGCGACGAAATTGTACTTACTAAAAATGAATACTACTGGAACGCGGACGCTGTAAGCCTAGACAAAGTTATATGCAAGCTAATTGTCAGTGCATCCGCTGCCTATCCCGCATATCAAGCCGATCAACTAGACATCGTGGCTGCAATTCCCCCAGCAGAAATTCCAAAGCTGATTGTGGAAAATCCAGAATTTTATGTTATTCCATATATTGGAACTTATTTTATGATCATGAATTTGAATAACGAAGTATTTCAAGATATCAATGTTCGCAAAGCACTAAATTGGGCCATAGATCGCACCACTATTACAGAAATTGTAGGTGCAGGCCAGATTCCTGCAACAGGATTTGTCGGTCCTGGATATCTCGACACAGACGGAAACGAATTTCATGATGTTGCAGGGGATTATGGAATTCCTCTTAGAGCAGAGCCCGAAGCTGCACAGAAATTTTTGGCCGATGCGGGGTATCCAAATGGCGAAGGTTTTCCAGAAATCGAAATTTTGTATAACACAAATGATGGGCACAAGTTGATCGCAGAAGCAATGCAAGAAATGTGGTCCGAAAATTTAGGCATCGATGTAACTCTTAAAAATCAAGAATGGGCCGTGTTTCAAGAAACAAGAAATCAGCACGCATACGATTTTATTGCAAGGCATGGTTGGATTGGAAGCTATGCAGACCCCACTGCGATGCTCGATATCTTTATGACCGGCAGTGCCCAAAATAATGGCGGTTATTCAAACGCAACGTTCGATGAACATATGCATCTTGCGCGAACTACTGTCGGAAAGGAACGAATGGACCACTTGTACAAAGCCGAAGAAACTTTGATGACCGATATACCTATTATCCCTGTCTACTATTATGTGAACACTCTTCTTGTAGATGATGATGTGGAGGGATGGGTYATGGATTCCAAAGGCAAACTTTGGTTTGGGGATATTGTAATGCTAGATTTGAACYAATAAGGAGCATTYAAAATGAGCAAAAAATTATTAACCGYATTGCTAATTACATCTGCTACGTTAACTGCTTGCAGCGGAGAGGAYGCAGCGTCGGCAGTAGCTRCAACTAACGAAATAAAGCTTTCTCCAGATGGATATCCTGTGGCGCAAAAGCAAGAACTGGTCTACAACCTAGGGTCGGATCCTCTTACTATAGACCCTCAGCTCAATGCCGCGGTCGTTGGAATCCAAATTATTAATAATACGTTTGAAGGGTTGGTTCGAGAAATTCATGGCGAGCTGATTCCGGCAATGGCAGAGTCGTGGGCTGTCTCAGATGATGGACGCATATATACATTTAAAATTCGTGATGATGCGCGATGGTCTGATGGCAAGTCTGTTACTGCACACGATTTTGTATTTGGGTGGCAAAGAGCTGTCGATCCGGTTGTTGCATCAGGAAAAGGATACGTCATGAGTACGGCAGGCATTCTTAATGCTGCAGAAATTTTGTTGGGTGAAAAAGATTGTACGGAGTTAGGAGTCAAAGCGCTCGATGATAAAACATTGGAGGTAACGCTCGTTAATCCAACGGCATATTTTCTAGAATTTACCACTTCGACCACATTTATGCCCGCACGCAAAGACATTGCAGATCCAGATGGTAGCTGGGCACGGGATCCTGCAACGGCAATTTCAAACGGCCCCTTTAAATTATCAGAATATGCCATTGGCAACGAAATCGTACTTACTAAAAATGAACATTACTGGAACGCTGATGCCGTAAGCTTAGATAAAATTACTTGCAAAATGATCGTTGACGCATCGACCGCATATTCGGCTTATCAATCGGGTCAGCTAGATATCTTTGCAACAATTCCTCCCGCAGAAATTCCAAAGCTGATGGTGGAAAATCCAGAATTTTATACTTTGCCATATATTGGAACTTATTTTATGGTTATGAACATGAACAACGAAATCTTTCAGGATATTAACGTTCGAAAAGCACTCAACTGGTCCATCGATAGAACAACTATCACCGAAATTGCAGGTGCAGCGCCAATCCCAGCAACAGGATATATTGGTCCAGGATATCTCGATACAGACGGAAACGAATTTCACGATGTTGCAGGGGACTATGGAATTCCTCTTAGAGCAGAGCCCCAAGCTGCACAGAAATTTTTGGCCGATGCGGGGTATCCAAATGGCGAAGGCTTTCCAGAAATCGAAATACTTTATAACACAGACGAAAATCACAAATTAATTGCAGAAGCGATGCAAGAAATGTGGGCCGAAAACTTGGGTATAGATGTTAAAATCACCAATCAAGAATGGGCCGTATTTCAAGAAACAAGAAATCAACACGCTTATGACTCAATTGCTAGACACGGCTTAATCGGAAGCTACGCAGATCCAACCACGATGCTAGATATATTCACCACCGGAAATGTCCAAAACAGCAGCGACTATTCCAATGCAGCATTCGATACTCAGATGGCTATGGCACGCACGACGGTCGGAAAAGAGAGAATGGATCATTTATACAAAGCCGAAGAAATTTTAATGGCAGACTTGCCTCTCATCCCAGTTTATTATTATGTTAATACTTTGATTGCAGCCGACGAGGTTGAAGGATGGGTGATGGATGTTAAGGGCGGGCTCTGGTTTGGCGATGCCGTTATGTTAGATTTAGAATAATTAGCAAATTAAACTTTCGTATATTACACATATTATAAATTATAAGGAGATATTAAAATGAGTAAAAAACTTTTATCAATGATGGCACTATTAATTTCTGCAACTGCAATGCTTACTGCGTGTGGTGGAGACGACACAGCGACAGCACCAACCCCAACTGGCGAAGTTCAGCTTTCTCCAGAGGGCTATGTAATTGCGCAAGAGCAAGAACTCATATATAATTTAGGTGCAGATCCCCTTACTATCGACCCTCAGCTCAACTCGGCTGTAGATGGCGGTCAAATTATAAACAACACATTTGAAGGATTAATTCGTGATGTTGATGGTGAAATTAGACCAGGAATGGCAGAATCTTGGACTGTTTCCGATGATGGTCTTGTCTATACATTCAAAATTCGTGAAGATGCGCTATGGTCTGATGGCGAGCCTGTTACTGCACAAGATTTCGTATTTGGATGGCAAAGAGCTGTAGATCCTGCACTTGCGGCTGAATATGCATATATTATGAGCAGTGCAAATCTCCTTAATGCCGTAGAAATTACAGCCGGTGAGAAAAAGCCAGAAGAACTAGGTGTAAAAGCAATTGATGATAAAACGTTAGAAGTTACTCTTGCTAATCCAACAGAATATTTCTTGGGTCTCACAGGTTTTGCAACATTTATGCCAGTGCGCGCTGACGTTGTAGATKCAGAAGGAATTTGGGCAAAAGACCCTGCAAAAGCAATTTCAAACGGGCCATTTAAATTAGAAAAATATTCTCTTGGCGACGAGTTAATTCTTGTTAAAAATGAAAACTATTGGAATGCCGATGCTGTAACACTAGAAAGAGTTGTATGCAAAATGATCGTTGATGCGTCGACCGCATATACAGCATATCAGTCTGGGCAATTGGATATGCTAGAGTCTGTGCCTACTGCGGAGATTCCAAAGTTGATGGTAGAAAATCCAGAATTTTATATCAATCCGTATATCGGAACATACTATATGGTGCTAAATTTAAACAACGAAATCCTTCAAGATGTAAACGTTCGTAAAGCACTCAACTGGGGAATCGATCGTACTACTATCACCGAAATCACTGCAGCAGGTCAGCTCCCAGCAACAGGATTTGTAGGACCTGGATTTTTCGATGCAGATGGAAATGTATTCCACGAAGTTGCTGGTGACTATGGAGTTCCAGTGCGTGCGGATGTAGAAGCAGCGCAAAAATTCTTGGCAGATGCAGGATATCCAGATGGCAAAGGTTTTCCGAAACTCGAAATTCTTTATAATACCAACGAAGGAAATAAAATCATCGCAGAAGCTATGCAAGCTATGTGGGCAGAAAACCTTGGCATCGATGTAACGCTCACTAATCAAGAGTGGGCTGTCTTCCAAGAAACTAGAAACAACCAAGCKTATGATTCGATTGCAAGACACGGTTGGATCGGCGACTATGTGGATCCAAACACTATGCTAGACATCTTTACCACTGGCAATCCACAAAATAACGGTGGCTATTCAAACCCTGATTTCGACGAACAAATTGCGTTGGCAAGAACAACAGTTGGGCAAGAGCGCATGGATCACTTATACAAAGCCGAAGAAATTTTTATGAACGATATGCCGATCATCCCTGTTTATTATTATGTAAACACCTTAATTGCAGTGGACGAAGTGGAAGGCTGGGAAATGAACTCTCAAGGCAAGTTGTGGCTTGGAGATATCGTAATGCTAGATTTAGATGCAGAATAATCAACTTATAGGGGGGCTGAGTGCCCCTTTTTTGTATGCTATTTTTTAATACACACACCCTTTTTGCTATCATTAATAATTTCGGTTAAATTTTCCATTTCTGCTCTCAAATCATCTGCATCTAATTTTGCTATTTCCTTTTGCGTATGTTTCAAAAAATCGGTTTCAACATCCATCAAAGACATCGTGTGTGCAATGCTGGCCTTTTTGGTATCTGCGCCTAATAGGCCAAATTGTGCCTGAAAATCGCTTATCGCCTCCGATTTTGCCAGTAAAAGTTTTTCCTCAATATTTTCAACGTCTAGCATTTGTGGCATATCATTGATTATATCTACCGAACTTTTATAATGCGGATCTCGATACGTATAAATACTTATTGTATTGGGAAATTTGATTTGCATTCCGCTGCCATACGCGCCTTTTTTGATTCTGATCTCAGGCTGCAAATAGTTTTTCGTCGCRAAYGCKGCAAGCAGATAGTCTTGTCCGTCTACAAARTCYTTTTTGGTATCATAATTATATAGCAAATAGTCAACCTGTCCCTTCTTGTAATACACACTRTCTTTAGATATAACCTTAAAGTTGTAGTCTTGTTCTTGCACATCGTGTAGCATATTCTCCTTAATAAATGCTTTCCAGCTGCGATACGTATGCTTCACTTCAGATTTGTCACCAATRATMGCMACAGAAGAATCTTCCGTCGGTGCCAGCTTGTTGGCGACTTCAAATGTTTTTTCGATATAGTTTGGCTGCATTCCCTTTTTGCATTCAAGCGCAAATTTATAAAAYGGGTAATGTGCCTCATATAAATATCGCTTTGCGCCGCTGCCAGTGCCATTTGTCAATTGCATTAATGTGGTAATGATATCGTTTTGAAATTCGCTATAAAATTTGGATATTATCTTTTCGATTTGCATAGAATGCCAGTGCTCGTCCTTGCCCTTTAGATATTGCTGCACTTCCTGAAGAAGCTCTGTCTGATTGGTCTCATTATCCGTCACTATTTCGATTTTCTGATACGGCCTATACTCCTCTTCGTCCTCAAACGCGACAATCTTCGAGTTTAATATTCCCTTAAACGGCGTCATCTCTCGCCCGGCCTCTTGAAGCAAAAAGCTATACAAAAATAAATGCGGAAGCTCTTCTTGTGGAATATGCGATGTATTTAGATACAATTCTGTGGTCAATAAATTTGTGTCCGCATAATACAAACTATAGTCTATATCCTGATGCTCATGTTCCCTTTTCTTAATATCATATCCTATAATCATTTTCTTAAGCTCAGTTGGCTCCAACACCTTCTGGTCATACGTTTTCTGCCATTCTCTCATAGAGGTAACTATATTAGTCCACTGATCCTGRTCGATTGCAGCTATTTCTAAGGGATTTGCCGGAGCCGCATCATTGCTAGGCATTAAGTTGATATTCACACACTGTGCCTGCCTAAATATCTCGCTTCCGGCAATCTCGTCAACGTCCGATAAATGCTCTATATACTTGTGCGTTGTATAATACGACATCTGATCCACATCGTGAACCCAATTCGAAACCATCGTATGCGTTATATCAAGCCCCCGCGATATGTTCATTTCTTCGTTAGCCAACTCTAACTTAAGCTGCCTTATAACGTCTTGTTCTAACAAAATATCTTCGGGTCCATCAAATAGAGTTGCTAATTCTTCGTCTATAATGGTACGAACATGGGTTATTTCTTCGGGATTTACCTTAGATACAATAATGGAATATATAGGGTTGACCAGCTCTTGGTCCTTAAAAATTTCGATTTGCTCTATGCCGCGMGTTTTGAGATTTCTGCGAAATTGAGAATTGGGATTGATTACATAGGTGTTTAGCCACAAATCTAATTCTATCATTTTAATCGCATCCATTTTGTCGGGCATAACAAAGCTTTTTATAACATACGCATCTTGCTCTTCTGTGCTATATGTCAACTCCGTATCTGTATATTTCAACGTCGGGCTAGTATTAACTGCTATGGCCGTGGCAGATGCGTCTCCTTCGGCATCCAACAAATAGGTGTCAATTATCTTGAGCGTRTCGTTTATATCTAAATCTCCATAAAGGGCAATCATCATGTTTTGCGGGTAATAATAGCTTTTATATGTGTCTACAAATTGCTGATATGTTAGTTTGGGTATTTCGGCTACGTCCCCGCCGCTATCGTTTTGGTAATGCGTTCCCTCATAAACTGTTTTGCGTATGTTTCGATACAAGATGCGACCCAACTGGCTGTTGGCACCCTTCATTTCGTTATAAACAACGCCACCATATTTGTCTGTATTTGGGTCAAAATAAAAAGACTCCTCATAAAAACTGTGCGGCGAATTCAACATGTTTGGGTTAAACACGCTATCGAGATATACTTCTAATAATCCATAGAAGCTCTCTTCATAAGGAGTCTGAAACGGATACAGTGTATAATCTGCAGCTGTTTGTGCGTTCATATATGTGTGGGGAAAGTTGGCATTTGCATCAAAGAATAGCGTTCCGCTGGGAAATTTCTTAGATCCAGTAAATACGGTATGTTCGATAATATGATTTACACCTGTATTGTCTGTTGTTGGTGTACGCACTCCCAAACAAAATGTGGCAAGCTTATCTTTGTTTTCCACCCATTTGATGCTCATCTGTGTTGGCGTATGCACATATGAATGAATCTCGTCTAGGTTGTATACGCTAGTTTGTTCCTCTATAAAATTTTTGGGAATAGCGTAAACATTGGTACTGATTAAAATTGTGGTAATCGCTAGTAACTGCTTTAGCATATGCATGGCATGCACCTCGTTCATTATAATTATCTATTAGGGTGTGCATTTTTGAAGATTTTAATACATTCTAATTTCAGCAAATTAAAAACCCTCTACAGCAGAGGGCTAAGAAAAGACAATTCGAGAGAGTCGCAAAATTAAGTTGGCGCCATCCCAAATTAAATTGAAGTCTGTGGTTTTTCCTATATCAACTACCCGATCGATTCCTCGAATACCGCGTACAACAACAGCATCTGCTATAGCTGCAGTTCCTGCATATGCAATGGTCTGGTATTTTTTGTCAGCAATGGAGAGCAAGTCTTCGATGTCGGTTGCTACATATTCAACGAAACTACCTCCAGCTGTATAAAATTTCGCCACATCTGCAGTGAGAGAAGCCACTTCAAGTCGTGTGATATAGTTATCTGCTACCACAATCGATGCGTCATCTAGTTCAATGGCTGCTCGACATGCATTGGTGTACTTGTCAACGGCAACAACAGTTTCGAGCGAATATCGAGCCACCACCTGATCGTAAACTGCGGCCCAAAATTTTGTTTTTGCCGCGGCAACTGCAGTCTCGTCACCTATCCAATAAACTAATCGTGGCGATGTGCATGCGTTTTGATCATACAAATAAGTGTCGTTATAAAATCCCTCTGCCAACTTTGAGAGGTCGTCCATTTGCTCGATGAATTCTGCATCAACAACTGCCACTGAGTAGCGGTCTGCAAAAGTAATATCAAAAGCGCGAGGGGCAATCTCGGCCTTCCTCACTGCAGCTATCGTGTCGTCACCGCCCCATATCATTCGTACATCGCACATGGCAGAAAGGGTAGCCGTCGCCTCGGCATTAGCAGAAGGATATTGAACGATGGTTGCATACTCCGCCGGAAATCCTGTCTGTGCAGTAGCGGCTTCTATTGCAGCAACAATGATGGCTGTCTGATCAAAATCCTTGCTGGAGATTTTCACTATCGATGCGTTTCCGGCAAGTAACGCAGCAACAAGAGAGTACGCAAAGTTTATTGGCACGTTGCTCGGTGCGATATGAAAGCAAAGGCCTTGTCCCACTCGTGATGCTGTATCGTATTTTTGTGACATTGCTATAAGATTTTTGTGCCTACARAAAAAAGCAAAGGTGACGATATCGGGAAATGCTCTAACGGTTTTATCTTTCATCAATATATCAGATATTGTAGCCAAGAATTCTATTGCATCAGGATCAAACGGTCTTAATGCTGCAGCTTTCTGAGCAGATGCTATGTCTCCGCATAATACAATTATGTTATTATTTTCCATAAGTGTCACTGCACCCCCTTAGTTCGGCGTTTTTAATTCTGCCAAAGATCTTAAAATACTTGCCCAACCTTCCGCAAGGGCAGTCGTCCTCGCCGCAAATCATTCCTTCGTCTTCTGTTAATAAAATGTGACCGGGATATGAGTATGGCAAAATGGATACGACCTCGATCAAGCCGCGTTCCCCRATCTTGGCAACGGAAAAATCGCGGGGGTTGCGTATACAAAYATCGCTAAAGATGCTGCTATGAAGGTTGCCCTCRCTGCATTCGACGTAGATAGTGCCCGTCTGTTCGACCATGCCGTAGTAGTCGTGGATGCTGCGTATGCCACAAACTTCGTTAAGAGCTTGGTGAAACTTCTCTGYACTAACAGCTTGATCAATGAGTTTTTTCCAGCCACCGCCATGAAATAAGATAGCTTCTGATAAGTCGGGGCGATAATCCGATTCAAGAAGTGCTTTATAAAAATGTTGCCAAATCATAAATGTAAATCCGAACAAGAAAATCGGTTTTCCAGAATGCTTCGCCAAAAATAGTTTTAAGCCCTCAACATCCAAGTTCATATCATCATCAAAAGCGAAAATTTTATCTCTAGCAAAAATAGAAAAGCCTATGATTCCCGCACCTCTGGCAGAAAACATTTGACGGTTTTTAACCACCCCGCTACTATCTAATATAATCATAGGAAGTCTGCCCTTGCCTATAAAGTTGGCAACGATTTTGGTCAAAGTTTTGGTTTGAATATTGCTAGTAGTTTTGTCGAGGAAAATTTTGGAAACTTGCTGCCCAGTGGTGCCAGAGCTGGTGAGCGTYTTAAAAAGYATTTCGTCAGGAACRCTTTTGAGGTTGTATTCCTTAAATAATCGAACTGGAATAAATGGTATGTCAGTATAGCTTGCAGCTGATGCCGCATCAAAATTGAATGCATCGAGGATTTTCTTATACTCAGGGCAATTTTCATAGTGATGTTGCGTTAGATCTATAAGTAGTTCGGAGATCCATCGTTGCTTAGTATTTTTATTCATAGAGTATGGTGCTAAGTTTAAAAKTTCATCATAGTCAATCATATGACCTCCTGGTTTTTCTTAGGCAGCGCACGCTCAATACACTGCCTAAGCATCGGATTATGGTATTTGCAATTCCGTATACAATATTTTTCCTGCATCGTTTTTAGGTATTGCAGCTACAGAAGTATATTGGAATGCGGCAGAGTTTAGGGATGTCTTTTCGGCAAGGAATTTTCGCATAGCTTCTCCAGCAAATGCGTCGGTTGTAAATATCCATAGCGCATCATCAACTCCGCCTACAGCACATTCGATTGTTGGAAACGCGGTCTTTAACATACGTTCGGCTTCATCCAAATTTACACGGTTGCCATATATTTTAAGGAAGCGTTTCTTTCGACCCACGATATAGAAATAGCCATCTTCATCAAAYTCTGCCATATCGCCAGTATCTAATACCCCCTGGCGCTCATCGCCTTTAGYTAGGTCGACCGCAGACTCCGCATATCCTAGCGTTACGTTATCGCCATAATATATAAGCTCGCCTGTTGTAAATGGTGTAGTAATCTGATTACCTTCTTCGTTTATCAAAATTAATTTGCCGCCTGGAATTGCAATGCCCATGCTGCCAATTTTTGTCAAATTCTTGTCTGCAGGCAGATAGGCCATTCTAGCTGTTGCCTCACATTGGCCATACATAACCACAAACTGGCGACCCGTCTCCTCCGCATATTTGGCAAACGCATCATGAAGCGATGGTAACAATTTTCCTCCAGCCTGTGTCATAGTTCGTAAACTAGGCAGCTTCATTTTGAAAAAGCGCAGCTTGTCGAGCATCTCATACGTATATGGAACTCCTCCAAAGCTCGTTGCTTCGCGTTCCTTAAAAAACGTCCAAAATTCTTTTTGTGTAATCGATTTGTTGGTGATTAAAATAGTCGCGCCGACCAGCAGATGCGAATTGATTATACTTAGTCCGTAGGTGTAATTCATCGGCAGCGTTGTAATAGGTCTCTCGGTTTGATCGATTTCTAAATAGTCTGCGATGCTCGCTGCATTAGAAAAAATATTCTTGTAGCTTTGGCGAACAAATTTGGGGCTGCCGGTGGATCCGCTTGTGGTTAACAACAAAGCGAGTTCGTGATATATTGGTGTCGTATTATTTGGATTGCTCAGCAAAACAAAGCCATACTTTTCATATACCAATCTATAATCTGCGTATCTGGCGGCCAATTCTTTTGGAACCCACAAATATTTGGGTTTATACTGCTCTATCAGATACTGCTCTTGTGTTGGATCCATCGAAGCGCTCAGTAATGCGGGTACGCATCGGCTGGCTATTGAAGTTACGTATCCTACAAAATCACCCATCGTGTTATTGCATAAAATAAAAAGTAAGGAGCGAGTGGCCATATGCGCTCCCAAAGTAGCGATTTCGTCTGCTAGTTGATTATAGGTCAACGAAACCCCCGATTCATCAATTGCTGCTACGTTGGTAGCRTATTTTTTAAAATTCCACATCGTATTTCTCCGCTAAAATTTCTTTGCCCTTGTCAAAAGAGCTGAGATCAACGATATCATCAGTTTCCATCATAATATCAAATGCCTCTTCGATTTCGTTTACTAGGTTAAAGTGGCCAACGCTATCCCAGTCATCGATATCGTGATATTTGAGCACCTTTGCTTCTTCGGCACTAATGTCAAATGTATCAATAAAAATTTTTAAATACTTTTCATTGTTGTCCATAACAAATCTCCTTTACGAATTGATTAATCTCTTGATTTCCGCCACTAGCGGCTCGCCCTTCAAATTATTTTTTTCGAGGCAATAGTCAAATGTACCAGCCATATCATACTTGGCATCCAGTCCAATGCGCCTCAACTTAGGAAATTTTTCTCGCAAAATAACTTGATCGGATATGAAGCTGCCCAAGCCACCTTTTTTGCGGTGCTCCTCAACGGTAATTATCATATCACTCTTGCAAATCTCATCCAAGCTAGCATCATCAATCTGTGAAAGCGTATGCACATTCCATACTGCAGCATGTATTCCTTCTGCAGCCAACGCCGATGCTGCAACGAGRCAGTGATATACTGAAGTGCCCGCAGCCAGTAATGCTATATTGCCATCCTCTTTTAAGCATATGGGTTTGCCAATAACGAAATCATAATCTTGCTTATATACAATTGGGTTTGAWGCATCTCCGGTAAGCCTTATATAAACYGGCCCATCGTACTCGGCAGCTGCGATCACGGCTTTTTGCGCTTCAACACTGTCGGCAGGTGAGAGAATTGTAATATTGGGAATGGCACTTAGCGCGGCAACATCTTCTAGTGCGTAATGACTATTGCCTAGCATTCCCGAAGAAAATCCACAGTTGATAGAAACCAATTTGATGTTCTCCTTCATGTACCCCATAAAGTTTTTGACAAATTCATTTGCTCTCATCACATTAAAATTAGCGAAGCTCGCAGCAAACGGTATAAATCCTTCTGAAGCCAATCCCGCAGCGATTCCAACCATGTTTTGTTCTGCAATACCTACATTAAAAAATCGATCAGGATGCGCCGAAGCAAATCGTTCGAGTCTACAAGAACTTTTTAAATCTCCAGTCAATGCACAAATTTTATCGTTAGATTTTCCTAGCATATCTATGGCAACACCAAGAGCTCCGCGTTGTCCCAACAAACTAAGAGTGCGAGCCGTTTTTTTAAATTCCTTGTCTGTCATACTGTCACCTCATCTTGTGTAACAATCATTTCCGCAACATTAATACTTGTCGCATCATCAACTTCGGCGATGTTTAGTTCGGCTAACGCGGCATCGAGCTGATCCTTAACCAATCGCGTATGATGCCACTCATTATTGGCTTCCATAAACGAAATTCCCTTGCCTTTTATTGTGTTGGCATAGACCAATAGCGGCTTGTTTGCAGGCTTGAGGCTAAAAGCTTCTCGCAGTTGATCACAATTATTTCCGTCTATAGAAGYAACGCTCCAACCACAGGCTGCCCACATGGCTGGCAAATCACAAGATAGTACTTCTGCAGTAGGTCCATCTAGCTGGAATTTATTGGCATCTACGATAGCTATCAAATTGGTAAGCTTTGCAGACCCCGCAAACATTGCAGCTTCCCACACCGAGCCTTCGTTACATTCGCCATCGCCCAACAGTACATATACTCGGTCATCAGCACCGGTAATTCTCGCCGCCAACGCCTTGCCAATACCAAAGGAGAGCCCCATTCCAAGGCTGCCGGTAGAACATTCTATGCCGATATCCAAATTTTTAGAAGGATGCGTAGATAAAATTCCGCCATCTTTGCCAAATGAAAACAGTTGCTCTTTGGTTATCAATCCTGCTTCATATAAAACTGTGTAATACCCAATGCCCCCGTGGCCCTTGCTCAATATAAAACAGTCGTTGGGGCGCTTAATATCAAAATAAATTACCTTTAAAATTTCGATAATAGAAAGCCCGGCACCAATGTGGGCACCAGAGTTTCCCTTGCTGTATGCCATTTCTAACAAATTTCGTCTCATATCATTGCAAACTTTGATATCTGACTCCATTGCAACCTCCTTCTAATTTCTAATTAGTCCACCATCCACAACAATAACTTGTCCCGAAATAAAGTTAGATTTCTCCGATGCCAAAAARACCGCCGCATTAGCAACATCGGCAGGAGTACCCATCCGTCTCATATCGGTTTGATTCACTTGCTCTTCGACAAACTGATCGTCTTGGAGCTTAATCATGTCAGTTTGAATAACTCCAGGYGCAATGCAGTTAACACGAATGTTGTTTCCGGCCAGCTCCTTCGAGAGTGCTTCCGTCATTGAGATCATGGCAGCCTTTGAGGAGCAATAAATACTACGACCGAATCGTACGTCTTTGCCGGCAATAGAAGCGATATTGATTATGCTACCACCACCGTTTTTCATCATAAGACGAGAGATATTTTGCATCAGTATAAATGGTGCGAACAAATTAACCTGAAATATTTGCTCGAGCTCTGCCATTGTAGATCGATGAAATAACGAATTATGAACTATGCCGGCATTGTTAACGAGCGCATCAATAGGCRTYTTCTTTTTCATAAACTCACGCATAGCGTTCTTTACTGCATCTGCGTCAGATAAATCAAAATATATTGGCTCGATTGCAACTTTGTAGGTATCAGCTAATTTGCCTAGRTGCTCTGTAAACTCTGCAGTTTCTTGTCGGGCGTGAGCAACTACTGCAGCGCCATTGCTTGCGTATGCTTCTAATATTGCGGCACCAATTCCGCGGTTACTTCCTGTAATTAATGCGGTTTTTCCTTCTAATAACATAGCTCATCCTTTCTAATTCTAAACAATACTGGGTCTGTCTTGATCTGAGTCGGCCTTAAAAAATAAAGTTTCGTCGGGTTTATAATGAACCCATATATCGATGTTGCGCTTCAAAAATGGTTCAAAATAATTTGGAATTATATTTGCATCGTTGGCGAGGCGCTCTACAAATCCTGCCGCCAAAATATATTCCGCATTAAATCCGTGTTCATAAAAATCAATATATTCATAATTGCCTGCTATAAGCAATTGGGCCAAATTTGCACCCACCATAGCAAAAAGTTTTTGGTCTCCCAGAAAATCTACAATTCTGAGGATGGCTCTATCTTCAACCTGAATTGCTCTGATTATAACAACGGCATTTGCAGCGTCGGTAGGCATAGCGCCAGTAGGCTTAATTGCAAAGACCTGATATTTATATATGGGATGATTGTAGTATCGATATTCTATATACGCCGCATCTTTGCGAGGGATCTGCGGATGTTTTGCGATATCAAACGCGGCCACAAAATCTGATGCCGAATGCAGTGGCACAAGCGTTGCCCCAGTAGAAATTGTAGTCGATGCCAAATTTTCTATGCTAGCAATTTTGAAATCTACCATTTCTGGGTTCAGCATATAAAAGTGACGCATCTTGGCACATTGATCCTTAAACAAACGTTCTCTGATGGGAACTGTAGTGTTGATATTTAACCCGCTGCCCAAATGATTTTCGGCACCAGTTAGCGATAGAATGCGTTTGCCTAGCTCGATACCTAAAAACGGCATGTTTTCGCGTTCATCCTTGACCTTCCAAAGGCTGCCCCATAGATCAGGAGAAGCGCCTCCTTTGGCACAATTTAAAAAGCAGAGAATGCCTTCTAGAGAATTGGTAGATTTTTTGATAGCAAGAACCGCGTTAATTTTGTTCCCTTCTCTAAATTCATATTCAAACAAAATCTCGTTGCTACCTAAGATATGACCCTTTTTCCAATAATTGTCAATAAATTGCATAATGGCAGCTTGATCATCTGCAGTTGCTAATCGAATATCATAAACTTCATCATATTTATTCATCGGAACCTCCTTTCAAGAATGGTGATCTTAGTATTACCCTTTTTCTCAATATTTATAAGCATAAAAAAGCTACACTGAAACTTACATAGTGTAGCTTAATTTATCTATTTCATGTTCATTGCCATCAAATTTTTTATAACAGCATATTCTACTTGAGTAGAGGATAATCCGGTTAGCAGTTCGATGCCCTCCTCATAATGTTTAATTGTATAAATATGAAAGCGACTGTCTTTGATRCTGTTTAAAATTTCGTCTGACAAAACCAAATCTACCGTATTTTGATGAGGAATAATAACGCCCTGATCACCAGTTAGCCCCTTGCTTTGGCAGGCTCTAAAGAATCCCTCGATTTTTTCGTTGAGCCCCCCCACGGGTTGGATGCAGCCATATTGATTGATAGACCCAGTTACTGCCAAGTTTTGCTTAATAGGAATATCCGCAATGCTGGAGATAATAGCATAAAGCTCCGCACTAGAGGCACTGTCGCCGTCGAGCCCACCATAGCTTTGTTCCATGCATATCTTGCAGCTCAAATTAAGATCAATATGTTTGGCAAATCGATTTCCGATAAAGCCTTCTATAATTTCGACGCCCTTGGTGTGAATTTCGCCGCTTAGCTTCGCAACTTTTTCGATGTTAATAATACCTTTTTTGCCTCTATATGAAGTTGCAGTAATCTTTGCAGGTTGCCCCAGCGAGTATTCACCTAAATCGTATACGCAAAGACCGTTAATTTCTCCAACTTTAGCGCCGCTTACATCAATCAATGTTCTCTCCAGTAAATAATCCTCGGCGGCATTTTTGTGAACTTTATTTAACAATGTTTTGTGAAAATTATCCACCGCATCGATATCAGCGGCAGTAATTTCGTCTGCTGCTATAGAATTGGCTTCCTCRATAAACTTCATTATTGGTCTAAAGTCTAAGTTGATTTTGTCGGAGCGTTCCTGAGTTTTTCTAATTGCACGCAACAGTGCGGCGGTTGTAACCGGTTTGAGATTTTTWGCCTTCGTAAATTGTTGAACTTCGTATCCAATCACYTCTACCATATTTTTTGTGTAAGCAACGCAATCAGCAAAGTCAATTCTCAACTTAAATAGTTCATCAAACATAGCACTATATTCTTTGAGTGCTTCGTGGTGATAATGTGAACCAACCATAATAATGCGAACGTTGGCAGTAATTTTTGCGGGCTCCAGCATTTTGGGTTTATTGATCGTGTCGCTTTTAATATCTTTCATAGCAATAAAGCCGGTCTTGAGTGTTTTGGCGATGGCATCCCAGCCGTCTATGCGTTCAACAATATCGGCAGCCTTTACAATCAAAAAGCCGCCGCGTGCYTTATGAAGCTCTCCTGCTATAATATTAGATACTTCTGGAGTATCGTTAATGACGATGTTTCCTAGCAAAGAGCTATAATCACATTCGGTGGCTAATATTACTGGAGCGCCTTTTGTTGCGCCGTTATCAACAATTACGTTTACTTCGTATCGCTTTAAAAATTCATCTATATCGAGACCACCTAGCATAGGCAATAATGCGCTTAAGGCTGATTCASCTTCTGGATTATCGGCTGGCGGAGCAAATGTCTCGGCGTTTTCTATGATGTCATCAGAAATRTTTTGAAAATATTGTAGCAATTCTGGATAGGTACTATACTTTGTTTTAAGTTTGTGCAAAGGGGCACTGATTTGTTTCAGGAGTTCCTCTTCGAAAATGTTTGTTAATGCAGTATCCAACTGGTCATCTAAGTCATGAATCTTAGTAATGGTAATTTGTGCCAATTGCTTTACAAGCGCTGCGTTCGCCTCAGAATATTTTATCTTATGCCCAGATGCAACAAAAGACCAGCCGCCATCTACATCCTTAATCTTAAACCCCAATTTTAAAACTTCGGTTTTTAAGGCAGCAAATAATTCGTCCTTTGCAATATCGTTGGCATTAACCAGATCTTGCTCCTGAGATAAAGTATTCGAAAATTTGAGTTCGTTTTTCAAAAATGCGGTAAACTCCTTTAGGTCATCGCTAAGACGCGCACCGACTCCGGCTGAGATATATACAGCATTAGGTTTGTTTGGCTCATCAAAATTAAATACGTAACATAAATCATCTGGGGTCTCTAGTGAAGTGGCCTTGTCTTCAATCATTTGTCTGATTTTGTCTAAAAAATGGTCTTCGCTTGCGATAAAAATACTATAATCGTTTAAATTTAAAGCAAAATTTAGCGCAGAAACATCTTGTTGTATAAAGTAATGATTTTCAGAAATTTGTTCTGTAGTATCGAAAACAAAATCTGAAGGTTGAAATAAATCTTTCACTTGTAGCCATGTAAGTTCCATAATTTTCACCCCTCTTTAGATTATATAATATGACAGAGGGTTGTATATATCTACAAGTTTTGCTGAGGTTGACAAATAATTTTTTGAAGCTTATTGTCCGGTTCGAATATTGTTCACTGTAATTGCTTTGATTTCCAGGTCATCAAACGTTGCAGTGGTGCCCTTTCCAACGGGAGATTGACACGCCAGACCTGCGTAGATGGTTTTGTTAAAGGGGATGTTAAAAAGCCTAACCATGTTGTAAACTTCTCCATCTAATGAATAATGAAATGAGATATTATTTTTTACTCGCACGGCCTTGAGATACACATATTTTTGACGGATGTTACAGCCGTTGGCATCATCAGAAAAGTTTTCGGTAACTACACTCACAACGGCAATAGTGGCAAAATCAGTTTGTTCAAAACACACCTTTGCCCATAAATTTTCATCGCTCATTAGCATCAAAACTCCAGAATCGTAGGTGTAGGTAAAATCCACTTCGACTTTTACAGTTATTACAAAATCTCCAGTAATTTCTTGGAACAAAAAAGGTGCGTTGCCTCTTCGAATAACAGAATCTGTATTGGTATCGTATCCAACAAAGAAGTCTGTCTCTGCAGCGGCGGTAAGAGTAATTTTTCCAGATTTATGCACTTTTTGTGATCCGTTTGCAGAATTTAAGAATTTCATTTTCATTAAAATCATCTCCTTTACAGATGGTGTAATAAGAATAGTTTCTCCAAAAAAGTATTTTTTAGTAAATCGAGGTTATAATATTACTATGATAAAAGAAGTGAAAAATAAAAAACAATTTTTGGAGCTATTGCTTTTGGCAGATGAGCAAGAAAGTATGATTGACAGATATTTAGAAAACGGGACTATGTATGCGCTATATGATGAAAAAGTTTTGCGAACTATTTGCGTAGTTGCAGTAGTTAAGGGCAAAACGGCTACTCTCGAAATAAAAAATATTGCAACAGTACCGGAGTTTCAGCGTTGCGGTTACGGTTATTCTATGATAGAATATCTCGCGAACGCATATGCAGATGACTTTGCGGAGATTATAGTGGGAACTGGTGAGAGTCGATTGACTATTCCATTTTATGAAAAGTGCGGCTTTACTAGATCACATGTAGCGAAAAATTTTTTTGTAGATAATTATGATCATCCGATTTATGAAAATGGAATACAACTGGTGGATATGATATATCTAAAAAGAACATTATAAATAGGAAGGAATTTTGTATGAAACATTTTGAATGGACCAATGCCCCAAAAGATTTTGTTATATCAGAAGATAGAGTGGAAATCGTGACGCAACCGCATACGGATCTATGGCAGAGAACTTTTTATCACTTTAGAAATGATACGGCACCAATTYTGCAAATGTCGACAGATAAGCAATATTTTTCGTTTGTGGTAAAGACGCAGTTTGATAGCAAGCATCGGTATGACCAGTGCGGCATTGCTATGTATTTGGATTGTGATAATTGGTTTAAGGCTTCTATAGAAAAGGAAAATGATGAGTTTGGGCATTTAGGAAGTGTTGTAACAAACAATGGATATTCAGATTGGGCAACAACAGAAATTGCCGCTAACATTACTTCGATGTGGTACCGATTAAGTAGACGAGAAAACGATTTTCGCATCGAATGTTCTAAAGACGGTATAAACTTTCGCAGATGC
>NZ_ABEQ01000046.3 GCF_000171335.1 Candidatus Epulonipiscium viviparus | reverse complement strand
CCCATGCCAAAAATTGCCAAGCCGCACCATGCCATAGCCCTGTTAATGCCCACACAATAAATAAATTACGGCGCAATTTACCTCTGCTTACGCGAGATCCTCCCAACGGAAAATATACATAATCTCTAAAAAAACTACCCAACGAGATGTGCCATCGGCGCCAAAATTCACTCACCGTCTTCGCAATATACGGATAATTAAAATTCTCTGCAAATGTAAAACCAAATATTCTTCCAAGCCCTATTGCCATATCGCTATACCCCGAGAAATCATAATAAATTTGCAATGTATACGCAATTGCTCCAAGCCATGCAAAGCTGGTTGAAAGGTTATCACTTGCAAATGCGGCCTCCGATATGATCGCAAAATTGTTAGCCAAAATTACTTTTTTTGCCAGACCTTCAATAAAACGCTTTACGCCATAATCGATTTGAGCCCATGTAATACTACGTTGATTGATTTGCTTTTCAATATCTGTATAGCGCACAATTGGTCCTGCTATAAGCTGTGGAAACAGCGATATGTATAACCCCAAATTAATTGGATTCTTCTGCGACGGTACATCTTTTCGATACACATCTATTAAATACGAAATAGCTTGAAACGTAAAAAATGAGATCCCAATAGGCAACGGCAAATTCATGCTCGGCAAATTTATATCTAGTAAATGATTTATATTCTCTACTATAAACCCTTCATATTTAAACACAAATAAAATCAGCAAATTTAAAAATACTCCCGTCACCAAAACTTCTTTTCTATCGCTAATGCAAAGCCCTATGATATAATTGAAACATATGCTAAATAGCATTAGATACACATAGCTAGGCTCCCCCCAAGCATAAAAATATAAGCTCGCCAAAAATATAAAGATATTCCGCATCGGCAAAACAAAGTATCCTATTAATACAATTGGCAAAAATACAAATAAAAATGTCATGCTTGCAAAAATCATTTAATCACCACACATTCATTTTAGATCTATTTTACACCACATTTTACTATGGGACAACTACTTTAAACACATTGGAGGATTAACGATGAGAAAATTTTATATGATAACAATCTTTTTATTTTGTATGACCTTTAACATCTTTGCAGCAGACTTTGACGTTGCTGTTATAGGCACAGACCCCGAGGGCATTGCCGCGGCCGTAAGCAGTGCTAGAAACGGAATGCGCACACTGCTTATCGATACTCGCGACAAAGTTGGAGGCTTATTTACACTAGGAGGTCTAAATTCTCTAGACATGAATTATTCATTGGATGGTACTCTATTGACGCAAGGGATTTTTGAAGAATTTTTTCTTGCTATTCACCCCGAAAATGCTTTCGCTGGATTTTGGGACAAACGCGATTCATTTGATATTGCAACAGCCGAGAAAATTTTCTTATCAATGATCGCAGCTGAGGACAACATCACGCTTATTCTCAATGCGGACGACATYTTGCCCGCTGTTACAGAAAATAAAATCACACATATAACTGCTAACAATACTACATTTACAGCCAACGTCTTTATCGATGCCACACAAGATGCGGACATTGCGGCGGCCGCTGGAGTTCCCTATACAATCGGCGGGATGGACATYAATAATCCTACACAAATTCAGGCAATCACACAGGTATTTAAAATAGATAACGTCGATTGGGCCGCACTGCGAGACGGAATTTATTCTGATACGGCCTATTATCAAGCCGAAATGAATGCGTATTCAGCCTGGGGATTTTTAGATATAATGAGAGCATACACGCCTGCTTATCCAGACAATGTAAAAGTTCGAGGATTAAATGTGGGGCTACAAAACGACAATTCGGTACTCATCAATGCTATGCAGCTCATAGGCTTTGACCCTCTTAACCAATCTGAATTAAGCGCCGCCAAAAACATAGCTGCAGACGAATGCGAACACATTGCGGCATATATAATTGCAAATATTCCTGGATTTGCCAATGCAACATATGGCGGCATAACAGAAGAACTATACGTACGCGAATCCAGACATATCATCGGCGAATATACTCTCAGTGCCAGCGACATGATGAGCCACATGAATTTTTCTGACAAGATTGCTTGGGGCAGTTACCCAATCGATATTCAAACTACTAGCATAGACAACTGGGGCTACATCATTGGCGATCCCGATGCATATAGCATTCCATTTCGTTCCATCATCCCCAAAGTAATCGACAACCTCCTCATCGCCAGCAGAAGTGCCAGCTACCACAGCATTGGCTTTGGCAGTGTTCGAGTTGTGCCTATCGGAATGGCTATTGGGGAAGCAGCTGGCGTGGCCGCAGCATACGCGGTAAATACCAACGCTACTTTTCGAGACTTCGCTTATAATTCTTCTATGATCTCTCAAATACAGCAACAACTTATTGCCCAGGGAGCATTTTTGGCCGACCTCGACTTGCCTTATGCCTACGAGGGGCATCCATTTTCTAACGGTATCTCCTACGCCTATAATGCAGGAATCATAATCGGCAGCTACAATAACGACATTCACCTAAACGACCTTGCAGCTGCGCCAGATGTTATAGAAGCTTTTCACAAATTTATTCGCATTGAGGAAATCTCGATGCCATTAAACGAAGCCTATCTTCAAAACGAATATGTAACCACAATTCAGCTCGTCTTTGCTATCTTCGAAATGCTTTCCATAGCTGATACCAACATTGACAAACGCATCGTGTTACATGACGCCGGCATAATTTCTGAACAGCTTTTTCACAATATGAATAATCAGGTTATGATCACTTATTCAGATCTCTATCAAGCACTATACGAAATAAGTCAGTATCTAAAAACGGCATAGGTATCTACAGCGCATTTAGTTTTTCTTGCATTTGCTTAAGATAGGCAACTACATCAAATCCATACGCATTCTTTAATTGATCATACTGTACCGCATCCGCTGATCCATCAAACTGAATCATCCCGCGTCGTAGCAGCAGCAGTCTATCAAAAAATCGCAATCCCTGCAGCACATCATGTAGCACCGCTATCACCGAATGCTCACCATCAGCGCTCCACTCTGCCAAAAATGTGAATAATTCCATCTGACTTTTTAGATCCAAATGATTGGAAGGCTCATCTAGCAAAATCACTTTTGGTTCTTGCGCCAATGCCCGTGCCAGCAGCACCTTCTGTAGTTGCCCCCCTGAGAGGGTATTGATGCGCCTATCTTTTAACTCATACGCTCCCACCGCATGTAGGCAATAATCAACATATTCATAATGCAATTTCGCAGGCTTCTCGAAAACATTTTTTGAAAGCTGATTATACCTACCCAACATTACAGTATCATAGACAGTGTATGGAAAATATATATTTGTCATCTGCGATAGGCGGGCTATTTTTTTGCTCAACTCAATTGGCTTTTGCTCGCTCACTTCTTTTCCAAACAATACAATGCTTCCTTCATATTGTAAAACTCCGCTAATTGCCTTGAGAAGCGTTGTTTTTCCAGAACCATTTGAACCCAATATACATAAATTTTCTCCCAGAGATACTTTGAGACTTACATCTTTCAAAACCATTTGCTTATCGTATCCTGTCCTCAAGTTTTTTATATCAAGCATCGACCCTGCCCTCCTTGCTATCTTTTTTAAAAAATATATACATAAAAAACGGTGCACCAATCAGCGCGGTCACTGCTCCCACTGGCAATTCGATTGGATTTGCAATAACTCGCGAGCAAATGTCGCATCCAACCATAAAAAGCCCTCCAAACATAGCAGACATGGGTATCACAATTCTATGACTGACTCCAAAAATTCTTCTCGTAACATGCGGTGCTATYAGATCAATAAATCCAATTATTCCCACAAATGAAATAGCGCAGCCCGTCARTCCTGCAGCAAATATAAGTATCCCCCACTTGGCTTTCTTAACATCAATGCCCATAGAAAACGCCTGCTCTTCTCCAAAACTCAAAATATCTAGCTCGCGTGATTTTATACACAATACAAATATTCCTATAACCGAAATCACAGTAACAATGACAAGCTCAATGGGCTGATTTCCTGCAAAGCTCCCCATCTGCCACAATATAATTCTTTCCGCTTGATTTTTAAATACTGCAATTAAAATAGACATCACCGCACTCAAAAATAGCGATATCACCATTCCTACTAACACTATCGTAATATTACTTATCTGGCGATCCAGTTTTGTCGATACAGCCACCACCGCAAATACCGTTAAAATTCCGAAAGTCATTCCCAAGAGCGGCAATGTCAAAATTCCAAAAAATGAAAATCCACCTATAATGCAAATGCTAGCAGCAACGCTTGCACCAGCTGAAACACCCAATGTATACGACGATGCCAAGGGATTTTGCAATACCGATTGCATAGCAGAGCCAGATGCCGATAGCGCAGCTCCCACCACAAATGCCATCAAAGTTCTCACAGTTCTTATGTTCCATACGATGCTTACCTCTGGAGCAGTTACACTTTCGCTCAATGCTACGCCAAAAAGCTTATGCAAAATTATYGATACCACATCTGCAGGTGGAACAAAAACAGAACCTATTCCGATTCCCAAAATAATCGCTATTACAACCAAAACAACAGTTATCCCCATCTTAACTTTCATCACAATTCCTCCCCTAACTCAAATAAAAGCCGCCGCAATTATCGCGACAGCCTACTTCACTTAAAATAACTCTGGATACATATCCTTTGCCATCTCTCTAATTCCGGTCAAAATATTTCTAGTAGGTAACGAAGTTGGGTTGTTCTCCACTAAAAACACTTCTCCATTTTTTATTGCTGTAATATCTCCCCAGCCATTTCTCTTTTCAATTTCCGCAACAGCATCATCTACATACGTTACGTTTGTAATAATGACATCAGGATTTGCCGCAATCACCATCTCATCTGTTACACTAATCCAAGACGTTTGGTCATCTGCAAAGACGTTCTCTCCTCCTGCAATAGATATCATTTGGTTTAAATAGGTTTCGTCTCCTGTACTATACATATATGGAGCAGGAGAAATTTCAAAGTAGACACTCTTTTTATCTTCGATTTTATCTGTAATAGCCGATATCTCCGCTATTTGCCTTTTCATATCTTGAACCAAAGCATCTGCCGTCTCTTTTTCTCCCAGCAATTCTCCCATAAACTCCAAATCTAAATATATATCTGCTATAGTGTTAGCGGTAGGAAAGCTTGCAACAGTGGTCCCCATTTTTCTGAATTCTATTAATGGATCCGCACCGCCCTCGGCAGTCAATTCTCCCACCAAGATTAAGTCTGGCTCTAATACAAGCAGCCCTTCCATGTCAGGATTTACCATGTCGAATACTTTAGGTTCTCCTACTACACCATCTCCTTTGTCATAACTTGTTATCGCAACAATTCTGTCACCATACCCTAAATCCACTAATAGCTCGGTTATTGCTGGTGCATATGAAACCACTCTAAAGTAGTTATCCAATGCCTCTATTTCAGCACCACTTCTATCTATCAACTTTCGCAACTCCGATGGTCGATCCGATAACTGATCCACCTTCTCACTAACTTTTTCTGGAGTTACTACCTCCGATTCTTCGGCTCCAAAGAACCACCAACATCCCAAAATTAAAATGGCACAGAGTATTACTATCGCCGCAAATCTTTTCATCTTGACCTCCTATTATCATTCGACTTATTCTGCCACTGCGACAGCTTCGGGTGCCAAAGATTCACTTTGCGCCACCGGAACTACTACTTCTGTTTCAGGCTCTGATCCATAAAACCACCACCACCAAACCACTAATAGTACCACTATAATTATTACCATAGTCCATATAATGCCAGCTTTATTATCCTTCATGATGACCTCCTATTATTTTGACAGTTCTTTCTCTAGTAATTTACTAACCACTACAGGATTTGCTCTTCCACCAGTTTTTCCCATTATTTTGCCAATAAACGATTTAATAACAATACTTTTACCCGCTTTATACGCAGCCACAGACTTAGGATCTGCCTTTATTGCCTCTAATACCAATTTTTTTAGCAATACCTTGTCATTGATTTGAAGTAGATCATTTTCTTCCACGTACTTATTTACATCGATATTTTTGTCCCACGCATCTTTTATCAACTTCTTGGCAACGCTACTATTAATTTTGTCGCCGCTGGCTAGGTTAGAAATATCGGCTATGCTTTTATACGAAATTTTGATTTTATCATCTTCTACCATTTTCAGAACTTCTGTAATAATCAAGTTTGCTAGTATTTTTTTATTTTTAGCATATACTGCTGCCTTTTCAAAATAATTTGCAACCTCTTTTTCATTTGTTAGCAATTCCGCATCGTAAGCGTTCAGTCCATAATTTTGCATATACTTTTGCTTTCTTTCATCTGGCAATGGCGGTATTTCCTTTTTCAATTTCTGAATTTTTTCTTTTGAAGTTACTATTGGCGCCAAATCTGGGTCCGGAAAATATCGGTAATCGTTTGAATCTTCCTTTGTTCTCATAGAATATGTTTTTCCCGTAGCTTGGTCATATCGCCTTGTTTCTTGTACAACTTCACCTCCAGCTTTCACAATATCAACTTGTCTCTTAAATTCGTATTCTATTGCTTTTTGAATAAACGTAAACGAGTTTAAATTCTTCATTTCTGTACGTGTTCCAAACTTTTCTTCTCCTTTCTTTCGCACAGACAAGTTAACATCGCATCTCAAGGATCCTTCGTTCATTTTGCAGTCAGAAATCCCTGTATACAATATTATTGCACGTAACTTTTTGAAATATGCAACTGCTTCTAATGAACTTCTCATGTCTGGTTCTGATACAATTTCTATCAACGGTACCCCGCATCTATTGCTATCTATAAACGTTCCTTTTTCTTTGTCATGAATCAGCTTCCCGGCATCTTCTTCTATGTGAATCCTTGTTATTCCTATTTTTTTTGCTCCACCTTCTGTTTCTATTTCTATATATCCTCTCTCGCAAAGTGGTTCATCAAACTGTGATATTTGATATGCCTTAGGCAAGTCGGGATAAAAATAATTTTTTCTATCTTGCTTTGATACGGCTCGTATCTTACATTTTGTTGCAAGCCCCGCCTTAATGGCATAATTTACCACTTTTTCATTCAACACCGGAAGCGTTCCTGGCATTCCCATACACACCGGGCAAACCTGCGTATTAGGCTCTGCCCCAAACGTTGTCTTGCATCCGCAAAATATTTTTGTCTCTGTATTTAATTCACAATGGACCTCAAGTCCTATTACCATTTCGTACATAATTTTCTCCCTCTAACGTGCTTCATAAGCATTTGCAATTTGATATAATAAAGCTTCACTAAACATATTTCCAATCAGTTGCATTCCTATAGGCAACTCCTCCGAATCTACTCCACACGGAATGCTGATTGCCGGCACTCCAGCTATATTCACTGGCACAGAGTAAATATCTCCCATATACATCTCCAAAGGATTTTTTGTCTTCTGCCCAAGTTTATATGCCGTTGTTGGTGCCACAGGCGAGATTATTGCACTGCTATCTTTAAATACTTCATCAAACTCTTGCTTTATCAGTGCTCTCACTTCTACGGCTTTTTTATAGTATGCGTCATAATATCCTGCACTCAACGCAAATGTTCCTAGCATGATTCGACGCTTAACTTCTGCTCCAAAGCCCTCGCTTCGAGATTTTTTATACAAGTCCTCAATATTTTCATAGTCATCAGTTCTATAACCATATCTGACCCCATCAAATCGCGACAAATTTGAAGATGCTTCAGCGCTAGAAATTACATAATAGGCAGGTAGCGCCAACTTTAACGATGGCATAGAAACTTTTTTCACCACTGCCCCCATTTTCTCGTACTCTTTTATTGCCGCTACAATTGCCTCTTTCACTTCTGCTTGAATAGCGTCACCTTCCAGATATTCTTTCGGTACTGCAAGCTTYAATCCTCGAACTCCTTTTTCCAAATCTTTTGTATAATCTTCATATTTATACACTCTAGAAGTTGAGTCACCTTTATCATGTCCCACAATTGCGTTTAACACCATGGCCGAATCTTTTACCGTATGAGTTAATGGTCCAATTTGGTCAAACGATGAYGCAAACGCCACCAATCCATTTCTAGAAATCGAGCCATACGTAGGCTTCATCCCGACCACTCCACAAAATGATGCGGGCTGCCTTATCGATCCTCCTGTGTCACTCCCTAGTGTAAAGACCGCCATATCCGCCGCCACTGCTGCAGCCGAGCCTCCACTGCTTCCACCTGGCACTCTTTCAAGATTTTTGGGATTTTTTGTTATATGAAAATGCGAATTCTCATTTGATGAACCCATAGCAAATTCATCCATATTCAACTTGCCTAGCATTACCGTTTCTGCGGCCTTCAATTTTTTTATTACAAACGCATCATATTCTGGAATAAAATCCTCCAACATTTTTGAACCACAAGTAGTGCGAATTCCCTTGGTACACATATTATCTTTTATTGCGCAAGGGATTCCAGTTAGCGTTGTTGCGTTCCCTGCCGCTATTGTTGCGTCCGCCAGTTTAGCCGCCTCCATTGCCTCTTCCTTGGTCACTAGCAAAAAGGCTTCTATCTCTTTATCCTTCGCATCTATTTTTGCCAAATATTCTGTYGTTACTTCAACCGATGAAATTTTTTTATCTTTAAGCATTTTACTTAATTCTGAAACTGTATACATATTTTCTCCAATCTACTAACTCAAATTTTTAATTATTGCCTTTACTTCTTCTATTGATAATTCTGCCAACTCAGCAATCATTGCAATACTAATTTTTTTATCCAATCCTCTTTTCACGAATTCTTTTTTATTTTGTTCTATTCCTTGCTTTATTCCTTGTTTTATTCCTTGCTCTATTCCTTCAGTATACGCTGTATGATACTGACTTGCACTTTTTCGCCTCTCGTCTAGAAAATTGTTATATTTAGATCGTTCTTTTTTACTCATTTTTAATACATCCAAGCGCTCTTTTGCTTTATCAATACTTTTTGCAGTTGCTCCTTCTCTTACTTCACTGTTTTTAAACATATATATCCAGTCATCTAAATCCGTTTCTACATTATCATTAAACAGCCTCGTATTGATCAAGTAATATTCCGGAAAAATTTCTTTATAATTCTTTTTCTTACTTTTTATTCCTATATATTTGTCTGCCTTTTCTGGAATTAAATTTTCCTTTGTTTTTATATCTCGGAATGACATTTCTCCTTTATATACGCATTTTGTTCCTATATCAAAATACGATATACTAATCGATATCACTTTTATTACTTCTTCGTATCTTGCTCCATCTGATAGATTATTTCTTATTGTTCTACTTGTTTCATATAGCAATCTTTGCAAATAATCCGATTCCGCTGCATACTGGATTTCTATTATCATTCTTCGATTTTGCTCATCTCTTGTTAGCAAATCTACTCTATTAGACTTTAAATCAATGTCATTTTTATTGTTTTCACTTTCTAATATTTCCAATATTTTTACTTCTTCGTTTAGCAGTGCGTATAAAAATCCTTCCAATATATCAAAATTTGACTTCTCTCTTAGTATATACTTCATAGCGTAGTCAAATGAGATCACTTCTCTTCCTTGTTTCATACGTTTCCTCCCATGCTATTCTATTACTTTTTTTATCAAAATCATTCCGTTTTCTTTAGTTTTTGCATTACTTAACATTTCATCTCGGCGATTTATATTTGTAACCACGTCTGTTCTTAACACATTCGTTACTTCTGCCGTCGACGGCTTAATGTATACATATTTTCTCCAATCTACTAACTCAAATTTTTAATTATTGCCTTCACTTCTTCTATTGATAATTCTGCCAACTCAGCAATCATTGCAATACTAATTTTTTTATCCAATCCTCTTTTCACGAATTCTTTTTTATTTTGTTCTATTCCTTGTTCTATTCCTTGTTCTATTCCTTGCTTTATTCCTTGTTCTATTCCTTGTTCTATTCCTTGTTCTATTCCTTGTTCTATTCCTTGCTTTATTCCTTGCTTTATTCCTTGCTCTATTCCTTCAGTATACGCTGTATGATACTGACTTGCACTTTTTCGCCTCTCGTCTAGAAAATTGTTATATTGAGATCGTTCTTTTTTACTCATTTTTAATACATCCAAGCGCTCTTTTGCTTTATCAATACTTTTTGCAGTTGCTCCTTCTCTTACTTCACTGTTTTTAAACATATATATCCAGTCATCTAAATCYGTTTCTACATTATCATTAAACAGCCTCGTATTGATCAAGTAATATTCCGGAAAAATTTCTTTATAATTCTTTTTCTTACTTTTTATTCCTATATATTTGTCTGCCTTTTCTGGAATTAAATTTTCCTTTGTTTTTATATCTCGGAATGACATTTCTCCTTTATATACGCATTTTGTTCCTATATCAAAATACAATATACTAATCGATATCACTTTTATTACTTCTTCGTATCTTGCTCCATCTGGTAGATTATCTATTATTGTTCTACTTGTTTCATATAGCAATCTTTGCAAATAATCCGATTCCGCTGCATACTGGATTTCTATTATCATTCTTCGATTTTGCTCATCTCTTGTTAGCAAATCTACTCTATTAGACTTTAAATCAATGTCATTTTTATTGTTTTCACTTTCTAATATTTCCAATATTTTTACTTCTTCGTTTAGCAGTGCGTATAAAAATCCTTCCAATATATCAAAATTTGACTTCTCTCTTAGTATATACTTCATAGCGTAGTCAAATGAGATCACTTCTCTTCCCTGTTTCATACATTTCCTCCCATACTATTCTATTACTTTTTTTATCAAAATCATTCCGTTTTCTTTAGTTTTTGCATTACTTAACATTTCATCTCGGCGATTTATATTTGTAACCACGTCTGTTCTTAACACATTCGTTACTTCTGCCGTCGACAGCTTAATGTTGCTTGTATCTGCTTCTTTCAATTGATTTGCAAATTCTATAATCGACAATAAATCATCTTTCAACTTCTCCTTTTCTTCTTCTTTAATTGAGAGCATCGCCAATGCCGCCACTTTATCTACATCCACATCTACATCATTACTTTTCGCCTTTTTCTTTACTATACCCTCCGCTGTATAAAGTCCTAAATTTAACACTTCTAGTTGCTCATCATCTACTAGATTTGGTGCATTTGTCATCAAACAAGAAGCATCCTTTGTCTTCGGAAATGCTATAACTTCTCGCAATGAATTTGCTCCCACTAGCAGCATTACAAGCCTATCTAACCCAAACGCAAATCCTGCATGCGGCGGAGTTCCATATTTAAACGCATCTACCATAAAACCAAATCTCTCTTTAATTTCTTCATCAGAAAATCCTAATGCRCTAAACATCTTTTGCTGTATATCTGCATCATAAATTCTTACACTCCCACTTCCCAATTCAACTCCATTTAACACTACATCATAAGCTTGTGCTCTGACCGCTCCTTTGTCAGTTTCTATTAGCGAAATATCTTCTAAATATGGCATTGTAAATGGATGGTGCATTGCCAAATATCGCCCTTCTTCTTCCGAATATTCAAACTGCGGAAAGTCGGTTACAAACAAAATTTTATAATCATCTTTTCTTCGCAAATTAAATATATCTGCTATTTCTAAGCGCAACACTCCCAAAACTTTGCGAACTATATCTAATTTATCTGCACAGAATAATATAAAGTCTCCATTTTTCGCTTCTGTCTTTTCAATAATTGCTTGAATATCGCTCTCATTAAAATATTTTTTTAATATCGAATATATTTCTCCATCCGGGCGAAGTGATATCCACGCCATACCTTTTGCTCCAAATGTTACTGCCGTCTTTGTCAATTCATCAATCTGACTTCTGCTGAGCACATCTCCACCTTTTATACAAATAGCTCTAACCACGCCACCTTGGTCAACAACATTTCTAAATACAGAAAATTCACACACTCTTGCGACTTCTGTAATATCTACTATTGGCAAATCAAACCGCAAGTCTGGCTTATCGCTGCCATATTTATCCATTGCAGTCTTCCAGGTAATCCTCGGAAACCTATCATCAAATTCTATATTCATAGAGTGTTTAAATATATACTTAAACAACTTTTCCAAATGTCTAAGCACATCTTCTTGCTCTACAAATGACATTTCCATATCTACTTGCGTAAACTCTGGCTGCCTATCTGCCCTCAAATCTTCGTCTCTAAAACATCGTGCAATTTGGTAATACTTATCAAGCCCTCCTACCATTAGCAATTGCTTGAATATCTGCGGCGACTGTGGCAATGCATAAAATTCTCCTGGATGTACACGACTGGGTACCAAATAATCTCTTGCACCTTCTGGCGTCGACTTAGTCAGCATAGGCGTTTCCACACTAATAAATCCATCGTTATCCAAATAATCTTGCGTCAATTTCTGTATCTTGTGTCTAAATTTTAAATTGCTTATCATAGCTTCTCGACGAATATCTAAAAATCTATATTTCAGCCTCAAATCTTCTCGCACTTCTTCGTCTAATGAAAAGGGCAACGGCGACGCTTCAGATAATAATCTACAATCTTCTGCATAAAGCTCCACCGTCCCTGTTGCTATCTTTGGATTAATAGTTTCATCATCTCTAAGACGGATTTTTCCCCTCACTTGCAATACACTCTGATTCTTTACTGCTTCTATTATCTTAAACTTATCCTTTAGCATTTCCAGGTCACATACTATTTGCAGCGTACCTTCTCTGTCATGTAAATCAATAAAAATTATCCCTCCCATATCTCGTTTCGTATTCACCCAGCCACAAACCTTTACGCTAGATTTCATATTACTTTCTCTAATATTTCCACAATAATGCGTCCTTAACATCTTTTCCTCCTAAATATTAATAAAAAAACACTCAACTTTTGTCGAGTGCTTCTTATTTTTAAAGTCATCTATCATTATAAAATATTACTGCAATCTGTCAAGATACTCTATTGATAATATTCCTCTATTAGTCTTCTGGTCAGATCCGACCATTCTCTAATTTTTTTATGCGGATTTACGCCTAAAGTACCTCCTATATTCAACACTAGTTCTGCATTACAATTATATTTTTTAACAGCCTCTAATACTCCTCTAATTTCTCTTTCCACTGCCACTTTATCGAGATTTTCTCCCAAAAATGGTACTCCAGCCGGTTTATAGCTATATACAAAATCACGACCTATGTTCTTTGCGGCCAGCTCATATTTATTCCACTCGGATATAGAAATTTTACGAGCATTTCTAAACTTACGTATTAAATCAACTTTATGCCCTAACACTTCACAGCAACCTACATTAATATACTTAAAGCATTCATTTAATTTTCTATCATACATATAGCTAAATTCTTCATGCATATCATTTGAAACGCAGGTAAATGCTTCTGCTATACTACCTCCCCAAGACTTATCCAATGGAATTTTATCCTTAAAATAATCTCCCGGTTTCACATCTTTATAGTCTTTAATTCCAGTGGCATATTTAAGCCCAGACGAAGATCCAAGAGGATCCGACAAATCATAGTTGCCCCATAATCCATTATTTACCAACAAATCAAGTCCTTTTTTATATTTATCTGCAATTGTTTCTAGCAACTCATGTACCCACTCCGGATCATCAACCATATCAATATATGCTTGCTCCATACCTCTAAACCAAGTAAATTGATCAGCTAGCTTACTTCCCCAAGCCGCGGCTCTTTTTACCACCGTCAATACAGGTTCAAAAATTTCTTGTGTCTGCTCAAAAATTTCCTCGGCAACATCTTTATTATATTTTAAAATAGGATCCTTAATAAGCGCAATATCTTCTGGCTTTATAATAATTGGTGCCAATTCATATGCACCAGATCCATCATCCTCTGCCGAACGAATCATTTTTTTTGATGGCAGCCCGCCAAATTGATCTATGTTATATCCAAAATGAGCCGCAATAACAGGTTCAACTACATTATCATCGCCAAGCTCTTTAATATAGAACATTCGCGTCTTAAAGTGCTTTTCATATTTAAGTGCAGCTTGAGACTTACATTTATAACTATCCTCCGGAAAAACTTCATTCAATGCAGCTGGCCAGTAGTGATTCATAAAAAGAGGTTTTGCATTAGGTTTTAGRTCATTAATATCATACCAATTTTGAATTTTAGATTTATTTTCTTCTGTATCTGCTATCTTTTTGTATTCAGTTGCAAGTTCCAACAAATAATCTCTTTCAAAATCGCTCATTCCTAAATTTTTCATATATGTTACTCCTTTTAATATAATTAAACTACATCACGTCGTCATCATCTGCTAAGCAATTCTATCATAACCCAAATTATAAAAAATATCAATTTTATTTTCTCGTACAACTTTATTGCTATTGATATATGCATTTTTTTTTGGTATACTCTATCTTAAAGGAGTTTTAACAACTGCTAAAGCAACTTTGTCATACTAAGTAAAATTTTAAAAAAGGAGGAAGTTGCCCAATAAAACCTTGTAAATTCCTTTTAAGTGAAGTAGAATGGCAATTATGTTTATACAGTTTTATAATTGTGGCAACGAATCATACATGGATTATTCAAAGAAAATTAAAGAGGAGAATGATGCTGAACAAAAATCTCATCGTGAGATTAAACGCACAACTCTCCTTGGCTTTAAAATTTTTTTGATTGGTTTAGTTATTGTAGTTTTTGGCGTATGTGGAGCAGCTCTTGCCTGGGTGTTAAATGTTATAGATGCAGCTCCAGATGTAAACACATTAGACCTTAAACCCAGAGATAATTATACCACTTTTATATATGATGTTTATGGCAATGAAATAGATCGTCTAAATAGTAACCAAGGCGAAGCTCGAATTTACGCTACTCTGGACGAAATTCCATATTATCTTCAAAAGGCACTTATTGCCATAGAAGATGCCCGTTTTTACCAACATAATGGTGTAGATATAAGGGGAGCTTTGCGTGCTATACTCGTAAATATACAAACAGCTTCACTATCAGAAGGAGCTAGTACCATCACTCAACAACTGATCAAAAATAATATACTAACCACTGACAGAACGTTTGAAAGAAAGCTTCAAGAAATGTATCTTGCATTGCAATTTGAAAAAAAATATGATAAAGATCTTATTCTTGAATACTATTTAAATACACTAGCGCTAGGACATGGAATGAACGGAGTCCAAGCAGCATCTGATAGGTATTTTAACAAAGATGTATCCGATTTGACTTTAGCCGAATCTGCCATACTTGCTGGAATAACACAATCTCCATCTAACTTTAGCCCTGTTACCAACCCAGAAGCAAACTGGGATAAAGCTCAACTTATCCTTCACAATATGGTAGAGCAAGGATATATAACAGAGGAAGAACGACTAGGAGCTCTTGCCGAAAAAGCATTACCAACAAATCCTCAATTTACACAAGATGCACAAAACGCTTTAGATGAAAATCCAAATATAGAAGTTGTTTCTGCGATACCCGGGTCAGATACTATTCAATTCTATACCACAAGATCAGGCGATACCGCACAAGGAACACTTTTTGGCAAAATAAGTGCTCTCAATGACGAATTTGTAGCCGCAATAGTACCACACACTTCTTTTGTGGACGCTGTTATTGACTCTGTAATTCGAGACTTTGTTGCAGAAGCAGATATGACAGAAGACGAAGCTACCAATATGTTATATGGTGGAGGACTAAAAATATATACTACGTTTAATCCTGAAATACAAGAGATAGTCGATCGTGTGATAAATAACGGCAACTTGTATCCTAATAATGAGAAAAAAATTCAGGTAGATTATCGTGTTTCTGTTATCAACGATGATGATACTCAAAAACACTACAGCGCAATAGGATTTGTTTCAAACTTTTATCAAGTAGATTCATTTAAAAACACAAAGTTAAAAGAATGGGGCATTACGGAGGACATGACCTATTTGGAAACAGTATACGAAACTTTAGAACCTCAAGCTTCTTTTGTAATAATCGATAACCAAACTGGCTATGTTCCTGCATTATCGGGAGGCCGAGGGGAAAAATCTGGTAGCCGTACTTTCAATCGTGCTACACAAGCAACTCGACAACCGGGTTCTACATTTAAAATACTAGCAGCATATGCGCCAGCTCTTGATACCGGACTCCTTTCTCCCGGATCTATYCTTTTGGACGAACCTTTAACAATAGAAATTACGCCAACAGAATTTTACACACCAAAAAACCATGATAACGTATATGTAGGTCCGTCAACAATGCGTCGAGGTATTTGGCATTCTGTAAACACAATGGCAGTTCGCACCGTTCAAATGTTAGGTCTTGATACAGCGTATCAATATATACAAAATTTTGGATTTAGAACACTTAATAAAAATGGTAAAGATAAAGTATACGCATTACCTTTAGGTGGTCTCACTCACGGAGTCACTACAATTGATTTGGCCGGTGCATATGCAGCTCTAGCTAATGCTGGTGTATACCACGAACCAATATTATATACCAAAATTTTAGATATGGACGGAAATATGCTATTTGATAATAGTCCGCCTAGCCCTGAAAATCCAGAAGGACACCAAGAAACTCATCAAGTTGTTTCAGCTTCTACAGCATATTTGCTTACAGATATGATGGAAGATGTTATCAAAATAGGTACAGGAACAAAAATTAATCAAGATTTTTATTCTCATCCAATAGCCGGTAAAACTGGAACAACTAATGAATCAAAAGACTTAACCTTTGCAGGATATACGCCATACTATACTGCTGCCATTTGGTTAGGACACGATATACCAGAAGAACTTACTTCGTCTAGTACACATCATCTAACTATATGGGCCAAAATCATGCAAGAAATTCATGAAGATTTGCCATATCGAGATTTTACACCCACAACTACTGGATATGTAAAAGCCACTGTGTGCTCAATTACAGGAATGAAACCTACCTATAACTGCACCAAAACTCACACAGACTATTTTAGACCGGAACATATAATAGATGAATATTGTACTGGACATCATTCTTCTCCAGAAATGCCATCCTTAGAAGTTAAAGTTGATTTGCCTACCGCTCCTGTAGAAGAACAAGTTATTATAATTCCACCTCCACCACCTACAGAACCGCTTACTTCAACTCTAATACCAGAACCACAATTAATACAAACTCCAGTAACTATAATAGACTCTGTGATACCAGAACCTACACTAGCTCCTGCTCCACCAACTGTAATACCAACTCCCGAGCCATTGCCGTTACCAACTCCGCCATCCGCACCATCGCCAGCAATGCCTCAAATATCAATACCCGAATTATTACCACCTCTAGTTTATACACCAGAGTATCAACCAACTGCAGAAGATGAAGAAGAATTTTTTATTCCTTAAAAAAAAACGTTGTTGCCCCCCTTTATATATTCAATCATACAAAATCATTCCCTCCTTTGCGAGGGGGGGGTCACATGCAACAGACTTCTGTACATATTTACCCCTTTATAACTAAAACTTAGGAGACCAAAACATGGAAAAAATATATATGACATTAGATTGTGAATTTGACGAATTTGGGCTAGTTCGCGAACTAGCTCTTATTTTATTTGATAGAAATAAACTCATACGCGTATTAGAAATTTTTATTAGTCAATCCGGAGCCTCAGATATTAAATTTAAAGAAAATCAAAATAACTATCACATTAATAATCCTCAACCTATGGCCGGATGTATCAATGAATTTTTAAAAGGTTGCGAACAAACATACCCTCTAAATGAAATAAAATTTGTCGGAATGAGCTTAGAACACGATTTAAAATCTCTTGACAAAACAATTAATACTCCAACAAACTTAAATAAATTAAAACAACGGACCCAACTAGAAGTATGTGGTCGGGGCACTTTAGAGATTAAAGCTGATAATTTTAATATTACTAAAGCCCAAATTAAGCATCTCATTAGCAATCTAGCAAGTCCTTTACACACTAGATTTTATAAATTTCACACTGCTTTATATGACGCATTAGTCACTGGATATGTATATCTAAAGGTTATGGGTATCCCGGATGCCATGGAACTAGACTCTCGCCTCAAAAAATGCACTCACACATATTACAAAAATTATCATAACGATTTATACGATAACTTAATGCAGAAGAAAAATAATCCTAAGAAAATTATGGATTCTGAACCCGTCAAAATTCCCAGAAATTTTCCAGAAGTACGCTTTAGAGTTCAAAAAAACCTAAGCAACGTATTCGATATAGCCGTTCGAGAAATTTTCTTCTTCCATTTAACCAAATTTAAATATGAGCCCAGCATAAAAAGAGTAAATTCCCTAAAAGAAAGTATTATGAAAGAAATGTATCTCCTTAAAATAGAAGTTGCTAAATATGATACTACCCCCCAAATCACTGATCCATACAACCCATCGCTTGTTCAGGCTGCCCGAGCATTGATGGAAAATAAAATAACGATCGAAGAATTTGTTGATTTCTCAATATATATGCAGCAATACAATTTGCCCGTCGGTATGGGAACATATTACCGCGTATATAATGAAAAAAAAGAAGTATACGTACGAACTCTTAGCGAAAACACTGCCAAAAAAATGCTTGGCAAATTACCTTACGCTACTATATGGCAATTTAGAAACAAGAGCATTCCTCATTGCAATATAGAAATTCTTCCTGAACCATCAAATCAATTAACCGCAACAACCTCGCCCGCCGCTGCCAATAATAATTTTTTTGACAACGAGTTTTAATCGATTTCCCCTGCTCTTTTTAATGCAGTCTTAGTAAGGGCAGGCCCTATCATTCCATAAATAAATGTTCCACAAAGTACAATTGCTCTGATTTGAATAGCATATTCCGGCACCACGTCTTCTGCCAATAGCGCTAATGCAATAGCAACTCCCTCTTGCGGAATCAGCGTTGCCCCCAAATATTTTTGAACAGTTGCCGGAGCACGCATAATCTTTGCCGCTATCGCTGCCCCCGAAATTTTTCCTACTACTCGAAACACAATATAAATCATTCCCACAAGCCCCAACGTCGGCAATACCGATACATCTAGTTCCGCGCCAGAAATCACAAAGAATATCATATAAAGAGGCGGAGTAATTTCATCTGCTACATCCACAATGCTATCACTTTCAACATACACATTCGCAAACATCGCTCCCATTGCCATACAAGTTAGCAAACTCGAAAATCCAAACAAATCCGCAACGGCAATTGTCAATGCCACAAATGCTATTATAACAGATAGCTGTCCCCCTTTATTCTTAACCCATATAATAGGAAACTTCATTAAAAATCCCAACACAACTCCCGTCACTAATGACCCAAGTATCTGTCCAAAGGGTTCCAACAACATCGCTACCATAGAACCGCTTCCCGTCGCAATTGCCTTTGCAATCGTTACCGCAAATCCAAAACTAATCAAACATACCGCATCATCAAGAGCTACAACACTCAAAAGTGTTTCTGTTACAGGCCCCTTAGCATTATATTCTTTTACCACCATTATTGTCGAAGCTGCGGCCGTCGCTGTTGCTATCGCTCCCAAAACCAACGAAAACGTTAGATCAAAATTGAATAACAACATAACACCCGTTACTAGCAACATAGCACCCAAAGCTTCGAAGATAGCAATAACTATTGGTGCCGCTCCAACACGCCTAAAATAACTCAGCTTAAATTCTCCCCCAACCGAAAACGCTATAAATCCTAACGCCAAATTGGATATAATTGCAAAATCACTAATAATATCAACCGATACAATCTTTAGTAATGAAGGTCCCAGCAATAACCCCGCTGCCAAATATCCTGTTACACTTGGTAGTTTCAGCTTATTGGCTATCTTTTCGAATATCAATCCTACAAGCAACATTATTGCAAGGTCTGTTAATATTGTATCCATTTTAATCCTTCTTTCTTAATTGTTTTTTCTTATCATGATATGCATTACTCCAAAAATAGTTAAAATTTCTTATATTGCATTCAATTTATTCATCGCGGCTTCTATATCTTTTGTAACAAAAGTTGTCACCGCATCCTTAAAGCTTGGCATACTATCTTTAATTTTTTCTATCTCCATGTCTGTAAATTTAGACAATACATAGTCTACCAGCAAATATCCTTCCGGTGGGCGACCAATCCCTATTCTCGCTCTAGGAAAATTTTGGGTTTTGATGTGTTCGATTATATTTTTTATGCCGTTGTGGCCTCCTGCGCTCCCTGTTCTTTTCATTTTTATAACCCCTGTTTCAAATGCTGTATCATCATATATCACCAATATCTCTTCTGCTGTTAGCTTATAAAAATTCATGCATTCTATTAATGATTCGCCACTTAGGTTCATAAATGTCAATGGCTTTAGCAACAATATTTTCTCACCCTCAATTATCCCCTCTCCAGAAATTCCTCTAAATCGGTTTTTGTTCATTGCTATTCCATAATAATGCGCTAAATAATCCACCGCATAGAATCCTGCATTATGCTTTGTTGCGACATATTTTGCTCCCGGGTTTCCAAGTCCAATAACTAATTTCATAACATTCTCCTTTTAAAACATTTTCTTCTTTACCATAACCAAAATCCCCAAAATTACAAATATTGCTGATATTATCAATATATAAGCTAATGCAGCAGGGTTTTTCATAAACGGCACCGGTACATTCATTCCAAACAAACTAAATATCATTGTCGGCAATGCCAAAACTATTGTTATAGATGTCAATCTTTGCATTACTGTGTTCAAATTATTTGATATAACAGATGCAAAGGCGTCACGAGTTTCGCTCAAAATACTACTGTATACGTTTGCCATCTCTATTGCCTGCTTATTTTCTACAATTACATCTTCTAGCAAATCTTCGTCTTCGGGATACTGCTTAATTGTATCCATTCTAAGCATTTTTTCAAGGACAATATCGTTTGCACACAAAGATGTAGAAAAATAAACTAAACTTTTTTCTAAGGTCAATAAATACAACAAATCCTCATTTCTCAGATTTTTAATCAATTGCTTTTCGATTCTGTTACCCACTCTATCAATGCATCTTAAATATTGCAAATAATATGACGCATTTTTATATAAAATTTGTAAGATAAATCTAGTTCTCTTTTTAGTCGAAAAATTTTTAATCTTGTTTTCGGCAAAATCTTCAATCAACTCTACCGCTACATTACATACGGTCACAATAAAATTTTCACATACAATAATTTCTAACGGAACAGTCGAAAATTCTTGTACCGCTCCTTTTTTACGTATAGCCATATCCACCACTATAATCGTATAGTTATCTTCTACCGCAATATGCGCAGTTTCTTCGCTATCAAGCCCTAATATTATATCTGATCTATCTATCCCGGTACTTGCAATTACTTTGTCTACCTCATATTTGTTTGGCACTGTCAGTCGTATCCAGCATCCAGGCTCAATCTCTGCAGTTTCACAGTTCTTTCCCGATGCATCTGTCTTATATATATTAAGCATAACATCATCCTTTAAACTTGTAGTCTATTTTATATATATTTATTTACTAAAAATTTTGTACCATATTATCGGCTTTTTTCTAAAATTTTCCATTATATTGTCCGATATATAAAGAGAGTATAAAGTTGAGATGTATATGATTACAGGAGGTGATTATTATGACATCTAACATTTTGGCCACACTTGCTACCCCTAATGTTTATATCAAACAAGACCGCAAAGTACAACAAGATTTATACCAACTCAAAAAAAAAACGGAAGCAACTACTCAAAAGGTTAATGCAACTGCACAGTCAACCGACGACGAAGACTCTACCGATGATAAACACGATTCAAACCAAGATGCGCAAGAGGCGTATAAAAGGATGATGAATTCGGTAAATATATTCAAAAAATATTAGTTAGCATTCAACAAAACTCATTTTATTATACACAGTGAAGGATATCTGACTATCTTTCACTGAAAAAAAAATAGCCGACATAAATTCGGCTACAGTTCTTTAAACATATCTTTAATTGAGTTTTCTGGAGCAAATGCACCACATCTACACCAACGCACAAATTGCTCGCAGTTATTCGAAAATAAATCATAATTATTCTCACCCATTCGGCTTCTGGCTCGAGATACAATCTCCTCTGCTACATAATGTGCCGGGCTATCTTCGGCTGGTCGAATTCTAATTTTAGAGCCATCTGCAAACGTCTCTATCGAGTCCTCTTTTACCTGCTCTTTTAAATAATGAATAACCCTTCCATTTCCTATATATAACCCATGGTGCGTATAGCCCAATCGCCAAACCCACAAATGATCTCCCACTTCTGGTATTTGATTTTCTATCAATATTTCTTCTTTCCAAGTTTTAGCGTGCAGTGCTTCAAAGCTGTTATTTACATTGTCAATCCCTTTTTTGACTATATCTAGGCCAGCATTTACAGTATTATTAAATTTTTTTACTGATTTGCCAAATTCCGGATTTACCTCATCAAATGTTTCTTCAAACTTCTTCTGAACTTCTCTACCAATTCTACGCAACTCTTCTCTATCATGGCGTGAAATCTCCGGAATCTTGCTATTGAACCCATTTTCTTTCTGCAGCTCCTTAAAGAAATCTAACATAGCTACTCACCCTTTTTAGCATAAATATACACTAACATTATAGCCAAATCATGCACAAAATATAACTCACCAATCCACTTTTTCTGCCCACTTTAGGTCATAATTATTATCTACACAAAACTTATACATAGCGTTAAAATCATTTATCTCCTGCTTTGTCATTTCTGTATGAATACTTTTTAATACAATAACACCATTACGTATATCCGTTGCTAAATTAGGTTTATACGCCACAGCATCTATGTGGGCAAAYTCCACATCCTTCTTATTTTTAAATGGTGTGTTTGTAAACTGGCATTGTGTTATTTTTTCACTCTTAATTTTTTTGTTTTTGAGTGTCGCTCTAGATGAAATCATATCTCCCAAAAACTTGTATTTCAAATGTCTAATATATTCAAAAGTTTTAAATAACCTAATTGATGTATTAACGTAATTTATATATCTACCTTTGGTTCCGCCACTTAACGCATCGGAATAATCCAATATTGCCATCAATGATGGTTGAGAAATATAATCTTTGTCGTTATGAACTACTACTGATGTTACAGCTTGTAGTTGTGGAGGATTGCCTTGGTATATCAAATTTCTTGCTATACCCGGCTTTGTCCTCAAAATATTATGAATTCCCTCTACCCTAAAATACAAAATTCCAGTTTTCGAATCTATGATAGTATGGTTTTGAATTTGGTTATTAATTGCTGTTAATGTGTTTTTATTAAAATTATCCTCTTTATCTCCAATTTTTAATAGGGTCAATTTTTTATGCAAATCAAATGATTTTTGAAAGTTAGGACTATTTTTTAACTCTTCATATACTACTATTTCATTTTTTTGTTCCTTTTTTTGTTCTTTTTGTTCATTTAATTGTTCACTCACTTATGATTTCCCCACCATTCTATTATAAATTTTATTTATCGCACTTGTAGTTTCCTCTAACATGTCCATGTTTTGCTTTTGATCTGGATGGAACATTTTGGCATATTTATTACGCCACTCTTTTGCTTTTTCAGCACTCAAATAGTGTAATCTGGTAATCCCCAAAGACGCGTCAAAAATGGAATTATAATTAATCAATTTATATGCTATCTCATGAATCTCAGACTTAAAAAATCCTCTATTATCAGATTCTCCCAAATCAATTGCTTGTTTCTCTACTCTAACTTCTGTCATTGCTTTGGCCTTAATCTCTTCTCTAACTTCTTTCATTACTTCGGCCTTAATCTCTTCTCTAACTTCTTCCATTATTTCAGCCTTAATCTCTTCTCTAACTTCTTCCATTACTTCGGCTTTTGTAACTTCCATAGCTTCGGCTTTTACTTCTGCCTTTACAGCTTCCATAACTTCCGCTTTTGCTTCCGCCTTGGCAGTTTCCATTACTTCCGCTTTTGCTAATTCCATAACCTCGGCTTTTGCTTGCAACATAATTTCTGCTTTAGCTTCTTCCATTACTTCTGCCATTGCAAATTCCATAACTTCCGCTTTTGCTTCCGCCTTGGCAAATTCCATAACTTCCGCTTTTGCTTCCGCCTTTACAGCTTCCATAACCTCGGCTTTTGCTTCCGCCTTTGCAGTTTCCATAACTTCCGCTTTTGCTTCYGCCTTGGCAAATTCCATAACCTCGGCTTTTGCTTCYRCYWTYRCAGCTTCYAKAACYTCCGCTTTTGCTTCCGCCTTGGCAGCTTCCATAACCTCGGCTTTTACTTCTGCCTTTGCAGTTTCCATAACTTCCGCTTTTACTTCTGCCTTTACAGCTTCCATAACCTCGGCTTTTGCTTCTACTATCGCAGCTTCCATTACTTCCGCTTTTGCTAATTCCATAACCTCGGCTTTTGCTTGCAACATAATTTCCGTTTTGGCTTCTTCCATTACTTCTGCCATTGCAAATTCCATAACTTCCGCTTTTGCTTCCGCCTTGGCAGCTTCCATAACCTCGGCTTTTACTTCTACCTTTACAGCTTCCATAACTTCCGCTTTTGCTTGTACATCAACGATTGTATTTGTATTCTGTTGCTGCATAAAGTTTTGTATCCGCATTATGAAAATTGGTATGTCTACTTTACGTTGGAAATTAATTATTCCCTTTAATTCTAACGTTTCTAATACGTTCAATCTCAAAGCATTAAATTCCGCTTTTTTATCACATACATTATTTAGCATTTGCGTCTCTACACTACCTCGCTCTATCAGCTTTTGCAATTTTGTAATAAACTGATACATTTGGTCAAATCCTCGAAATCCTATAATGTTTACCAAGTTTAAATCTATTAGTATTTCCTTTTTAAGGTCCTCAAATTTTCCCAACTTTTTCAGATCTTCTTTTGTACTAATTTTAATCCATTTGTCCATATACAATTTCTCCTCAATTATAAAAATTTAATTGTCCATTTTATTCTATGTTCCATTTTATCCATATATTACTATATTAATTTATAATTTCCCATTTTAAAAAGCTGCCA
>NZ_ABEQ01000047.3 GCF_000171335.1 Candidatus Epulonipiscium viviparus | reverse complement strand
TTACCTGCGGTTGTTTGCGTAAAGTGGCTTTTTTATTTGCAAAACGAAAATAGGAGGTGGAATATAAAATGATCAATGCAAATTCAGAATCAAAAAAAGTTATAGTAGAAAAAATTAAAGGAAGCATTGCTGGAGCGGCATCTATCACTATCGTGGATTATCGTGGTCTTACAGTAGAACAAGACACAAACCTAAGAAAATCTATGAGAGATGCGGGCGTGGTATATAAAGTTTACAAAAACAGTATGTTTGGCCGAGCGATTGAAGGAACAGAGTTTGAAGATCTCAAGAAGCACTTGGAAGGGCCAACAGCAGTGGCGATAAGCCCAGATGATGCGACCGCGGGGCCACGTGTTTTAGCAGAGGCGGCAAAAAAACTAGAAAAGCTGGAGTTTAAAGCAGGCGTGGTAGAAGGTAACTACTATGACGCAAAAGGAATCGAAAAAATTGGTAATATCGCTCCAAGAGAAGAGTTACTTGGTAGATTGCTTGGAAGCTTTAAATCACCTATTTCGAGCTTTGCAAGAGTTATTAAAGAAATTGCTTCTAAAAAAGAAGAGGCTTAAAAAATTTACGGAGGTGCTATAATGGCAAAATTATCAATTAATGAAATTATTGATGCAGTTAAGGAATTAACAATATTAGAACTAAATGAGTTAGTAACAGCTTGTGAAGAAGAGTTTGGAGTATCTGCCGCGGCAGGAGTTATGATGGCAGCAGGGCCAGCGGTTGTAGAAGAAGAAAAAACAGAATTTGACGTTGAGCTTACTGAAACAGGCGGAGAAAAAATTAAGGTTATTAAAGTTGTGCGTGAAATTACAGGTCTTGGGCTTAAAGAAGCAAAAGATGTGGCAGAAGGTGCACCAAAAATTATTAAAGAAGGTCTTTCTAAAGAAGACGCAGAGGCTATTAAAGCTAAACTTGAGGCTGTTGGAGCTAAAGTTACACTTAAATAATAATTTGTTTGGGGGAGCTATTAAGTCGTATAGCTCCTTTTTTGGTCTGAAAAAATTATTAAATGGGGTTGACGAAATTTTCAACTTCTGCTACTATTTTTAAATGCGTCAATTTTTAAGATTTTCTTTTTATGTTCTAAAAATGGACAATATATTATTTTTTTGTGTATAAACAAAGAAAAATATGTTTCATGTTTTTAAAAAATACATATGCTTTAGGGCATTTGTAGATTTATAAATTTTGCAAGGGGTGAAAGTACACATGCAAAAATCCAAGATTAACCCAATTGAAATGGGAAAGCAAGTGCGTATGAGTTATGCACTATCAAATGAGATTTTTGAAATTCCAAATCTAATAGAAATACAAACAGATTCATACAAATGGTTCTTAGAAGAAGGCTTAGACGAAGTATTTAAAGATATTTCTCCGATAGTAGACTTTAACGGAAATCTAATGTTAGAATTTATTAATTTCTCATTAGATCCACATTCTAAATATACTGTTGAAGAAGCCAAAGAAAAGGATGTAAATTATGCTGCTTCTTTGAAGGTAAAAGTTCGCCTATATAATAAGGAAACGGGCGAAAGTATGGATAATGATGTTTTTATGGGCGATTTGCCTTTAATGACAGAAACTGGTAGTTTTATTATTAATGGTGCAGAAAGGGTTATTGTTAGTCAGCTAGTCCGATCGCCAGGGATTTATTATAATCGTGAGTTTGACAAATTTGGAAAAAGACTTTTTTCGGCAACAGTAATACCAAATCGTGGTGCATGGTTGGAGTATGAAACAGATTCAAACGATATTTTTTATGTGAGAGTGGATAGAACGCGAAAAGTTCCTGTTACTGTTTTAATGAGAGCACTAAGACTGGGTACAAATGTAGAAATTATAGACATGTTTGGAGAAGAACCGAAAATTTTGGCTTCGATAGAAAAAGACGGCTCTAACTCGTATGAAGAAGGTCTAATAGAAATTTATAAAAGAGTTCGCCCAGGTGAGCCACCAACGGTTGAAAGTGCTGAAACTTTACTTGCAAATATGTTTTTTGACTCCAGAAGGTATGATTTAGCAAAGGTCGGAAGATATAAATTTAACAAAAAACTTGCCCTTAAAAATAGAGTTAAAGGATTTACTCTTGCTGAAGATGTAGTAAATATGGTTACTGGTGAAGTGGTTGCCGAAGCTGGTGATAAAATTTCTGAAGAGTTGGCCGATATTATTCAAAATACTGGGACTTCAAATGTAAAGATTGAAATTAGTGACCTTGATAGACCAGTAGTTGTATTAACGAATCAAATGGTTGATATAACGCAATTTGTAGATATAGATAAAGTCGAATTTGGAATTAAAGAAAATGTTTATTATCCAGTGTTGGCAGAAATCATCGAAAACAATAGTGATATAGATGAAATAAAAGAACTTATAAAACAAAGAATGAATGAGTTAATTCCAAAACATATTACATCAGAAGATATATTTGCATCTATGAATTATGTAATAAATTTGGAATATGGCATTGGCGCGAGAGATGATATAGACCATCTAGGAAATCGTCGTATAAGAGCCGTCGGAGAGTTGTTGCAAAATCAATTTAGAATAGGTCTAACTCGTATGGAAAGATCTGTTCGCGAAAGAATGACAACACAGACAGATGAGCCAGCAAATCCTCAAACATTTATTAATATACGTCCTGTGACAGCCGCTATAAAGGAATTTTTTGGAAGTTCACAACTTTCGCAATTTATGGACCAAAACAATCCATTGGCAGAATTGACGCATAAACGAAGATTATCTGCCTTGGGACCTGGAGGTTTATCTAGGGAAAGAGCCGGCTTTGAGGTTCGAGATGTTCACTACTCGCATTATGGCAGAATGTGCCCTATTGAGACTCCAGAAGGCCCAAATATCGGATTGATTAACTCTTTGGCAACGTTTGCTCGAATCAATGAATATGGATTTATTGAAGCTCCATATAGAATTGTAAAAAAAGATGAAAATGGTGAGCCAGTTGTTACAGAAGAATTTAGATATGTTACTGCAGATGAAGAAGAAAGCTATACTATTTGTCAAGCAACAGAAGAATTGACCAACGATATGCATTTTGTTCGTAAAAAAATTACGGCCAGAAGACGAGAAGAAATTTTGGAATTTGACTATAAAGAAATTGATATGATGGATATATCTTCTAGACAAATTGTCTCTGTTGCGACAGCGATGATTCCGTTCTTAGAAAACGATGATGCAAATAGAGCTCTAATGGGTGCAAACATGCAACGACAGGCTGTGCCGCTTATTAAAACCAATAGCCCGATTGTGGGAACAGGAATGGAAGCGAAGGCAGCGAAGGACGCAGGTGTGTTGATCATTGCTAAAGAAGACGGCGTCGCAGAAAGCGTGACATCTCGAGAAATAATAATCAGAGAAGACGAAACTATGCGTCGTAGAGTATATACGTTAACTAAATTTACTAGAAGTAATCAAGGTACTTGTATAAACCAAAGACCTTTAATTAGCAGGGGTGACTTTGTTAGAAAAGGCGAAATAATCGCAGATGGTCCTTCAACAGAGAATGGTGAGTTGGCACTTGGACAAAACCCATTGATTGGATTTATGACATGGGAAGGATATAATTTTGAAGATGCAATATTGCTGAGTGAGCGACTTGTTAAAGAAGACGTATATACCTCTGTTCACATTGAAGAATATGAGGTGGAAGCAAGGGATACCAAGGTTGGAACAGAAGAAATTACAAGAGATATCCCAAACACAAATGAGGAATCGTTAAAAGACCTAGATGAACGAGGAATTATTCGTATAGGTGCAGAAGTAAGGGCGGGCGATATTTTAGTAGGCAGAGTAACGCCAAAAGGTGAGACAGAACTAACTGCAGAAGAGCGACTTCTTAGAGCGATATTTGGTGAAAAAGTTAGAGAAGTTCGAGACACATCCTTAAGAGTACCCCATGGTGAAGCAGGAATCATTGTAGATGTAAAAATATTTACTCGTGAAAATGATGATGAATTATCTCCAGGTGTAAATAGGATGGTTCGTTGCTATATAGCGCAAAAGAGAAAGATTTCTGTAGGAGATAAAATGGCTGGTCGACATGGAAATAAAGGTGTTATTTCGAGAGTGTTGCCAGCAGAAGATATGCCGTTTTTACCAAATGGGAGACCGCTTGATATTGTGTTAAATCCGTTGGGCGTGCCTTCTCGTATGAATATTGGGCAGGTTCTAGAAGTTCACTTGGGCTTAGCGGCAAAGGCGCTTGGCTTTAAAATTGCCACACCAGTATTCGATGGGGCTAATGAGCAAGATATAATGCAAACTTTAGAAATGGCAAATGATTATGTAAATTTAGAAGATTTTGAAGACTTTAGAGATTTGTGGGCAGATAAGCTGAAGCCAAGTGCGTTACAGTATCTAGAAGATAACTTGGAACATCGACAAGAGTGGCAAGGCGTGCCGATAGATAGAACCGGAAAAATTAGACTTAGAGATGGCAGAACAGGTGAAGAATTTGATAACCCTGTAACTGTGGGATATATGCATTATTTGAAACTGCATCACTTGGTAGATGATAAAATGCATGCGCGTTCGACYGGACCGTATGCCACAATTACGCAACAACCGCTTGGAGGAAAAGCTCAATTTGGTGGGCAGCGTTTTGGAGAGATGGAAGTTTGGGCACTGGAAGCATATGGAGCTGCATATACTTTGCAAGAAATTTTGACGATCAAATCTGATGATGTGGTTGGGAGAGTTAAAGCATATGAAGCGATTGTGAAAGGTGAAAATATTCCAGAACCAGGAATCCCAGAATCATTTAAAGTATTGCTTAAAGAACTGCAATCTCTAGGCCTTGATATTAAAGTTATGACTGATGATATCGAAATAGAAATTAAAGAAAATATTTATGATGGCACTAGTGTTACAGTAGATTTAGATACTTTAACAGGCAATCAAGAAAGTTATAAACAAGATCCTAATGATGATATGCATGAAATTGAAGATATAGACGATTTAGAATTTGACGATGAAGAAGACGATGATTTTATAGATGATTTGGAAGAAGATGAAGCAAAAATGGGACTTAGTGTTCAAAAGGGTACAATGCAGCATTCTATAACAGTATCTGCAGATAATAATGCAGATTTGGAGATAGATGATGATGATGTTTTTGAAGACGAAGATTTTATAGAAGAAACTAAACACAAGATTACAATCACAAAACCGGCTAAAAAAGAAAGAATTCCATTAGTTGATAGTTATATAGATATTGATGATGACTTTGATAATATGGATGATGTTGGTAATGAAGATGATGAAGACGATGATATTATGGATGAATATTATTATAACTATGATAACACAAATGATAATGGCAAAAAGAAAAATTCGGATGATGATAAAAGTAGTAAGAATAGATTGACCGATGAATTTGATTATGGTGATGATGATTTAAAATATGGTGACTCCGATCTTGATGATGATGGTAGCAGAAAGTCTCGTAAGCATTAATGAAGAGTACTTCTCAGAAAGGAGAAAATAATAATGGATATGGATCAACCAATTGCGTTTGAAAATATAAAGATAGGTCTGGCTTCACCAGATAAAATTCGTCAATGGTCAAGAGGCGAAGTTAAGAAGCCGGAGACTATAAACTACCGTACTCAGCGCCCGGAACGAGAAGGGCTTTTCTGTGAGAAAATTTTTGGACCTAGTAAAGATTGGGAATGTCATTGTGGTAAGTATAAAAGAATTAGGTATAAAGGTGTAATTTGCGATAGATGTGGGGTAGAAATTACACGAGCCAAGGTGCGACGTGAAAGAATGGGGCATATTGAACTGGCAGCTCCTGTTTCACACATTTGGTATTTTAAAGGTATTCCAAGTAAGATGGGACTAATTCTTGATATTGCCCCTAGAATTTTAGAAAAAATTCTATATTTTGCTTCTTATATCATCACTTATGTTAGTTCAGAATATGAAAAACGTGAAGGAATTTCTTATAAGCAAGTTTTAACAGAAAAAGAGTTTCAAGAAGTTGATAGAAGATATAATGACGAAGCTAGAGAAAGAGATGGGACAGTAGCATTTGTTGCAGAAATGGGTGCAGAAGCTATAAAAAAACTTCTTCAAGATATAGATTTGGAGAAGGAAAGTGAGACTCTAAAAACTCAGCTTGTTGATGCCACAGGGCAAAAAAGAATTAGAATTATAAAAAGACTTGAGGTAATCGAATCATTTAGGTTAGCAGGTAGTAAGCCAGAATGGATGATTTTGGATGTTATTCCTGTATTGCCACCAGATTTGCGTCCTATGATTCAGTTGGATGGAGGTAGATTTGCAACATCAGACTTAAATGATTTGTATAGGAGAGTTATTAATAGAAATAATCGTCTTAAAAGGCTTGTAGATCTCGGTGCACCTAATATTATTGTTAGAAATGAAAAGCGTATGCTACAAGAAGCTGTAGACGCATTAATTGATAATGGTAGACGCGGTAGACCGGTGACAGGGCCAGGAAATAGACCGCTTAAGTCGCTTTCTGATATGCTAAAAGGTAAGTCGGGACGATTTAGACAAAACTTGTTAGGGAAGCGTGTCGATTATTCTGGGCGTTCGGTTATTGTTGTAGGTCCTTATCTAAAGATCTATCAGTGTGGGCTTCCAAAAGAGATGGCAATAGAGTTGTTTAAGCCATTTGTTATGAAGAAGTTAGTATCAGATGGAATTGCACAGAATATTAAAAATGCAAAGAATATGATAGAGAGTTTAAAAACTGAAATTTGGGATGTATTAGAAGAAGTAATCAAAGAGCATCCGGTTATGCTAAATCGTGCTCCAACACTGCATCGTTTGGGGATACAGGCTTTTGAACCCACATTAGTAGAAGGGCGAGCGCTAAAACTGCATCCTCTTGTTTGTGCTGCCTATAATGCAGACTTTGACGGAGATCAAATGGCGGTGCACGTTCCATTATCTGTAGAAGCGCAAACAGAATGTAGATTTTTGTTATTGGCTCCAAATAACTTGCTAAAGCCATCTGATGGTGCGCCCGTGGCTGTTCCTTCACAGGATATGGTGTTGGGAATGTATTATTTGACACTGGATAGAGCCGGTGAAGAAGGTGAAGGCAGATACTTTAAAGATGAGAATGAAGCAATTTTGGCATAYGAAACTAAAGAAATTAGTTTACATGCAAAGATTAAAGTTAGAAGAACCGTTGAATTTAACGGACAAAGTTTAACCGGAATGACTGATACAACTGTTGGACGAATCTTTTTTAATGAAGCAATTCCTCAGGATTTAGGGTTTGTGAAGAGAATTTCTCCAGAAAGTGCTCTAAAGTATGAGATTGATTTCTTGGTAGGCAAAAAGCAGTTAGGTCAAATTATTAAGAAAAGCATTAATACGCATGGTGCAACAAAAACGGCTATTTTATTAGATAGTATTAAAGATCTAGGATTTAAATTTTCTACACGTGGAGCACTTACAGTTTCTGTATCAGATATGGTTATTCCAGAACGTAAAAAAGAATTTTTGGCAGAAGCCGAAAAATCTGTAGACCAGGTTACTAGGCTGTTTAGACGTGGTTTGATGACCGACGAAGAAAGATATAATAAGGTTATTCAATCTTGGAATGCCGCAAATGATAAGATCACAGAAGCATTGTTATCAGGGCTAGGTAGATATAACAACATCTTTATGATGGCCGATTCAGGTGCGAGGGGATCTAATAACCAAATTAAGCAGTTAGCAGGGATGCGAGGACTGATGGCATCTCCGTCTGGTAGAATCATCGAGTTGCCAATAAAGGCAAACTTTAGAGAAGGGCTAACGGTATTGGAATACTTTATTTCTGCACATGGAGCTAGAAAAGGGCTTGCAGATACTGCTCTTAAGACTGCTGACTCTGGATATTTGACAAGACGTTTGGTTGACGTTTCGCAAGATGTTATTATCAGAGAGCTTGATTGTAATCATCCGATAGAAAAAACTGTGAGAATAACTAAAATTACAGATGAGTTAATAGGCAAAAAGTTGGCCGCAGATGTAATTAATATGACAACAGAAGAAGTGGTAGCAGAAGCAGGAGAAGTAATTACTGCCGAGCTATTTAGTATTTTAAAAGCAAGAGTGCCTGGAGTTAAAGAGATTAAATTCTGGCAAAAACCTAAAATTCCTGGGATGGTCGTTAGCGCATTTAAAGAAGGYACCGAAATGATAGAGCCTTTAAGYGAAAGGATTACAGGAAGATTTGCAGCTGAAGATATATATAATCCAGAAACTGGAGAATTGATTATAGAAGAAGATAAGATGATTACTCCACATTTGGCAGAATATATAGATTCTTTGGGAATCACTGCAGTAAGAATTAGAACAGCGCTATCCTGTAAGTCGACAATTGGTGTATGTGTTAAATGCTATGGTGCAAACATGTCTTCTGGAAACCAGGTGCGAATTGGTGAATCAGTAGGAATTATAGCTGCACAATCGATTGGAGAGCCTGGTACGCAATTAACAATGAGAACTTTCCATACGGGAGGAATAGCAGGAGACGATATTACTCAGGGTCTTCCGCGTATAGAAGAACTTTTTGAAGCAAGAAAGCCAAAGGGGCTTGCTATTATAACAGAATTTGCAGGCGAAGTGGCTATTATCGAAAGTAAGAAAAAACGTGAAATTTCGATCACCAATGCTGATACTGGAGAAATGAAATCATATTTAATACCGTATGGATCTCGAATTAAGGTTAAAGATGGAGACTATATAGAAGCAGGAGATGAGCTGACTGAAGGTAGTATAAATCCACATGATATCTTAAAGATTAAGGGAATTCGCGGAGTGCAAGACTATATGCTAAAAGAAGTTCAAAGAGTTTATCGTTTGCAAGGCGTGGATATAAATGACAAGCACGTCGAAGTTATTGTGAGACAAATGATGAAAAAAGTGAAAATTGAAGAAAATGGTGATACAACGCTACTCCCTGGAAGTTTGGTAGACGTATTAGAATATGAAAAAATTAATGAAGTGACGATAGAAGAAGGTGGAACGCCAGCAGATGGAAAGCCTACTTTGTTAGGTATTACAAAAGCATCGTTGGCAACAGAATCATTCCTATCGGCAGCATCTTTCCAAGAAACAACCAGAGTTTTAACAGATGCTGCAATAAAGGGTAAGGTTGATCCACTAATTGGGTTAAAAGAAAACGTTATTATTGGTAAGTTAATTCCTGCCGGAACAGGTATGGATAGGTACAGAAAAATTCAAATTGTTGAATAAGATCGAGAAGCTTACGGACTACCGTAGGCTTCTTTTTTTTCACATAATGCAAAATATTTCATATTATATTAAATCTAGGATGACTAAAATACTGTATATACTATTGCAGTGAAAATCATGGATGTAAAAAGATATTGTTGTAAAAAGGGGGGGAATGTTGTGATACAATCATTAGAAGGAATTAACTTGGGAGTTGCAATTTGTGGTTCGTTTGGTACATTTAAAAATACTATTGAGATGGTAAAACAATTTATAGAATTAGGGGTAAATGTATATCCAATTATGTCTTATACCGCATATGAAAATACAACTAGATTTGGATTAAGAGAAGAATTTATTGAACAAATAGAAAATGTGACAAAAAAACAAATTGTGCATACTACTGAAGGAGTGGAGACATGGGATTGCATGGTAACGCTAGATGCAATTTTGATTGCTCCTTGTACAGGCAATACATTGGCTAAACTGGCAAATGACATTACAGATACTCCGGTTACATTAGTTACAAAAGCAATGCTCAAAAATTCAAAGCCTGTAGTAATAGCGGTCGCAACAAATGATAGATTGGGAAGTAATCTCAAAAATATAGGAACAATGATTAAAAATCAAAACGTTTACTTTGTGCCGTTTAATCAGAGTGATCCGCAAAGTAAACCGTATGCGTTAGTGGCGAATTTTTTGTTGGCGCCAGACTCAGTTTTGGCAGCAGTGAATCAAAAACAAATTCAACCAATTATTTCAACTTAAAAAATAGTTAGCTGATTTCTAAAATAAATTATAGAAGTCAGTTTTTTTTTAAACTTGACAGCGATAAAAGTTTATGCTAGCATAAGTTATAACCTTAATTAGTGATATGTTGAAGTTAATTAGGGAAGAAACACATTGTAAATACATACAGATTAGTGAAAAATTATAAAAAGGGGGGCACTGATAAAAGTATAATCGAAGCAATAGCAAATAAGCACACTGAATTAGCATAGTGAAAATAGGAGGTTAACACAATGAAAAAAGAGTCAATTGAAATTTTAGCGCCAGAGGGTTTGCACGCAAGACCGGCAGGTGTGATTGTAAAAGAGGCGGCCAAATTTGCAAGTGAAATTAAACTGGCAAAAGGAGCAAAAGAAGTGAATGCCAAAAAATTAATTTCGGTTTTGAGCTTAGGCGCTAAAAAAGGCGAGGTTGTAGTATTGACTGTGGAAGGTGCAGACGAAGATGCTGCATTCGACAAGATTAAAACATTGATTTTGGAAGCTGAGTAAAAGTATAGGACTTGTGGAGTGAGATATGTCACCCTACAAGTCTTTTTTATGAAATGACAAAATTTGGGAGGTATGGATATGTGTGGAATAGTAGGCTATATTGGTTTAGATGGCAAAATGGACGTAACAGAAATGTTATTATCTGGTTTAGAAAAGTTGGAATACCGAGGATATGATTCGGCAGGCATCGCGGTATATGATGAAGGTGTAACTATATTTAAGGATAAGGGAAGAGTCGCGAATTTGCGTTCTTTGGTAGATAAAACTATACGCCCTAACCTGGGTATCGCACACACCAGATGGGCAACACATGGAGTGCCTAGCAAAATTAATTCGCACCCTCACGCTTCATCGAGTAATAGGTTTACAATTGTTCATAATGGAGTTATCGAAAATGAAGTAGAGCTGCGCAATGCGTATTTATCAGATTACAATTTTGTATCTGATACAGACACAGAAGTTGTTGCCGCACTTATCGAAAAGTTTGCAGCTGGCGAGGATAATGTGGGCGTTGCCATTCGACACGTGATGGGGTTGATTAAGGGGTCATATGCTCTTGGTATTATCGATGCGGAAACGCCTGATATTTTGTATGCAGCAAAGAATAAGTCGCCGCTACTTATTGGCTTGGGAGAAGGATGCAACATGATTGGCTCTGATGCTATGTCGATTATAAAGTATACAAATAAATTTATTGAAATTCATGATGAGGAATTTATAGTGCTGAAATCATCAGATGTATCTATCTATTCGATATTGGGCAAAAAATTGAGAAGAGAGCCTTATATTGAGACGTTGGATGCAGCAGAAACGGAAAAGGGGATCTATCCATTTTATATGCTGAAAGAAATCGATGAGCAGCCATATGCTATTAGACGTATTGTGGCAGAATACTTTGACGAAGAAGAAATTAAAATCGATGCTGAAATAGTAAAAATACTGGCGGATGCTGATAGAATTTATATAGTGGCGGCGGGGACTAGTATGAATGCGGGGTTTGTGGGAAAGCAGTTGTTTGAATCCGTTAGTAACATTCCGACAGAAGTTCACATTGCTTCTGAATTTGTATATAACACGCCTATCATTAGCCAAAACCCGCTGTTTATTTTTTTGTCGCAGTCGGGGGAAACTGCAGATAGCCGCGCGGTACTGGTAAAGATCAAGTCTTTGGGATACAAATCGTTGACTATTACTAATGTAAAAGGGTCTACATTATCGCGCGAAGCGGATCATACGCTATTGCTACATGCCGGGGTGGAAATAGCGGTGGCATCAACGAAAGCATACACCTCGCAAATTGCTGTCATGTCGATCCTTGCAGCAAAGCAGGCTAATATAGATGCKCTAGSATTAAAGAAAGATTTGGCACTCGTTGCTAATATAATAGAATCTATTACTGATAATAAATCGATATATGAAAAATTGGCAAACGAATATTTGGTGAAAAGAAACTGTTTTTATATAGGCAGGCATATCGATTATTTTGTGGTTCTAGAAGCAGCGCTAAAGCTTAAGGAAATTTCGTATATACAGACAGAAGGCTTTGCTGCAGGAGAATTAAAGCATGGCACAATTGCTTTGATAGAAGATGGAACCCCGGTGATAGCTGTGATATCTCAGGAAAATATCAATTTGAATACTCGCTCCAACATCAAAGAGGTAAAATCGCGTGGTGCCAAAACTATAGTAATTGCATTAAAATCGTTGAGCTCTGCAACTGATCAGATCGTGATAGATGATGTAAACCCGATGTTGGCGCCTTTGGTAACTATTGTGCCAACGCAATTGCTTGCATATTACGCGGCATTAGGACGCGGGCTCGATATTGACAAACCAAGAAATTTGGCAAAATCGGTAACAGTAGAATAAAAAAAAACCACTACACTAGGTAATGGCAGAGTGGTTTTGTAGAGGAAAGCTACGTTTATTGTAGTGATTGCAAAATGACTTTAACTTTTTCGTAGCGAGAGCCTCGAATTAGAGTGATGCTGACTGATTCCCGAACGTTATATTGTGACAATGTKGCGATCAATTCGTTTGCAGTAGAAACATCGTCGTTGTTAACCTTAACAATAACGTCACCAACTTCGATTCCGGCTTGGTCTGCACTTCCACCAGGAACAACGCCTTCTACTAAAGCACCAACTGAAGCCTGATTGCCAAAGTATGAATTCGGGTATGCGTCAGTTATATATACCCCAAGCGCTGCTCTTTCTATGCCACCTCTAGCRATGATYTGTGTGGCAATAGGTAGAGCCTCAGTGATGGGAATTGCGAATCCGATTCCCTCAACTTCTTCGCTCGATAGCTTGGCAGTGTTTAGGCCTATGACATAGCCATCTACAGAAGTGAGTGGTCCTCCGCTGTTTCCCGGATTGATTGCAGTATCAGTTTGAATATATGTGCTGTTTTGTGCAGAAAGATTGGTTTGGCGATTTAGTGCACTGATAACGCCCAGTGTAACGCTGTTATAGTATTCTTTGTCGAGGGGGCTGCCTATTGCAAGTACTATATCGCCTACAGATATGTTAATATTTTCATCGATTTTTGCAAGTGTAATTTGCTCTTTTGCAGAGTGAGAAATTTGCTTTAACGGAATTGATACAACGGCTATATCGGTATGAGTATCGATCCCTATAATTTCTCCTTTATATGTGCCCARTGTTGGGCTGGTGATTACAAGATTTACGGCATCTTCTAGCACGTGAGCATTTGTTAGAATATATAAATTTGTTTCRTCTTGTTTAAATATTAGACCCGACCCTAGCCCTTCTCCGTCATCAAAAATTAAATTTCCCGGAATTGTGGTCGTGATAGATACAACGCTTTTCCCTACTTCTTCAGCAATGTCAGCAATGTTGGATGTGGTCATGATTGGCATAACTGCTTCGGTCAATACCTTTGGGTCTGCTAACATTTTTTTTGTGGATACAGGTCGCAGAATCATTTGATCATTTGCAACGACGTATGTTGTGGTATATAGGTATCCAATCAATGCAGCAGGTGCACCAAACATTACTAAAATTGTTGCCCCTATTATAATCTTACCAAGTGTTTTCAATTTTTACTTCCTTTCTCTACTTTAACTCTACAACGGTTACTCCATGTTCCCCCTCACCATATTTGCCTGGTCTATAGCTTTGCACATGCGGAATCTTGCGGAGCATATTTTTGATCGCTTCGCGAAGAACTCCGGTGCCTTTGCCATGAATAATGGTAACGTTTTTTAAGCCCGAGAGATACGCATCATCTAAATATTGGCTAGCAGCTTCTATAGCTTCATCTCCTGTCATTCCACGAAGATCGATTTCTGGCCTTATGGTCATAGTTTTTCTAACATTATGAGATATATTTTGGTTGGTAGTGAGGTTTTTACTCTTGTTTGTTGCCTGTACGTTTCGAGAGATGTCATCTAGCCTGACTGTGATAGGCAATATTCCAAGTTGGACAGTTGCTTCGTTATTGCTCACATTGGTGACAATGCCAGATTGATTGAATGAGATTACGAGCACTTCTTCTCCAACTTTAACATCTTTCAATACTTTAGGTTTGGGTTTAGTATATCCAATTTTTTTATCGATTTCTGAAGATTTAGTAAGCTTAGTATTTTGGACTTTTTGTTTAATGGATTGTAGAGTGTTTTCGTCTACATTTATGAGAGATTCCCGCGCCATTTGACGAACTTCTTTAAGGATATTTTCGGTTTCAATTTCAACTTCTCGCAATAGTTCCTTGCCCTTTTCTTCGGCGCGCTTTAAAATTTTTTGACGAGAGACCTCCAGTTTTTGGCGCTCTTTTTTGATGGATTCTTTTAGCGTTTCTGCTTCTTGTCTAAATTTAAGCGCATTTTCTTTTTCGACTAGAGCAGTTCGTTTGCTATATTCGAGCTCAACTAAAATGTCTTCCATTTTTACATTTTCCTTTTGTAGAAATACCTTGGCGTCATCAATCAAATGCTCGGGAAATCCAAGCTTCTTAGAAATCTCAAATGCGTTGCTTTTGCCTGGGACACCAATTAATAATTTATATGTTGGACGAAGTTCTTGTATGTCAAATTCACATCCTGCATTTTCCACATTTGGTGTGGATAGGGCATACAACTTAAGCTCGCTATAGTGTGTAGTTGCGACAGTGGTGATTTGCTGTTTTCTGAGATGCTCTAAAATTGACATTGCAAGTGCCGCACCCTCTACCGGGTCAGTGCCCGAACCTAGTTCGTCCAATAAAATTAAGCTATTRGTGGTCATATCTGCTAATATTTCAATCAAATTCATCATATGCGCAGAAAACGTACTGAGGCTTTGCTCTATGCTTTGTTCATCGCCAAGCCCTGCAAAAACATCGTCAAAGATTGCAAGTTCGCTATTCTCTTTGGCAGGGATAAATAATCCGCATTGCGCCATTATGGTAAACAAGCCAATGGTTTTGAGCGTAACTGTTTTTCCGCCAGTATTGGGACCAGTAATGAGCAGGGTGGTGAATTCTTTTCCAACATATACGTCGATAGGCACAACTGCTGTTGAATTGAGCAGTGGATGTCGCGCTCCTTTTAGATTGATATATCCTTTTTCATTAAGAACCGGAGSTCGCGCATTGATTTTGAGTGCATACTCAGATTTTGCAAAAATTATGTCCAGTTCGATAATTGATTTAAATGTGAGAAGCAGTTCTTCTGTAATAAACGAAATTTTTTCGCTGAATGTCGCTAGAATTACTTGGATTTCGTCTTGCTCCGCAGACATTAATTCTCGAATTTTATTGTTCATTTCTACTACTGCTGCAGGTTCGATAAAGACTGTCGCGCCGCTGCCAGAGGTATCGTGGACTATTCCTTTAAATGCAGTTTTTTGCGCAGCTTTAATGGGGATGCATTGTCGGCCATCCCTAACTGTTACGATGCTTTCTTGTAGYATATCTTTGTATTGGCTAGACTGAATGATATTTTGAATGGTATCTTTCACTTTTATGGTTAGCCTGGTCATTTGTCTACGAATGTTACTTAATGTGGGTGTAGCTTCATCGGAAAATTCGTCTTCCGCAATGATGCAACGCTCAATTTCATACTCTAGCTCTTTGTAGGTGCATAGCGAATCAAAATGTCTCTGAAGACTATTAAACGTGATGCCCGTTGTTTCTTCACTAGAATATTTTTTGAGAAGACGCGAAGTTTTCAGGACTTTGCCTATATTTAAAATTTCGCCAGAGCCTATGACGCCTCCAATTTGTACTCGTTGTATAGAAGTTTTGATTTGCTTGATGCGATTGATAGGTGGGCGGCCCTTTTTTAGGCTAATATTTACTGCATCATGAGTTTGCTCCTGAAGTTGATAGACTTCTGCTGGAGTTGCGGTGGGGCGAAGTTCATTTATATGTTCGCGAGCCTCTTCGGTTATTGCGTAGTTGGCAAGTTTGGTGCGAATTTTATTAAATTCTAGTTTATATAATGCTTTTTCGTTCATTGTTCCTCCTGGCTAGTTGATGCAATATTGATTTAAATATTGTTCCATCTTTTCTTTCATAGTATCATCTATAATAATCTTTCCATCTATTGGATTATTATGCAGCGTATCGATAATATTTCTAACGGTAACGATAGGGTAAGTATCTATGCCAAACTCTTCTTTAATTTCTTGTATGGCGGTGCGGTTAGATTGGCCCTTTTCCATTCTATCTACAGAAATGACAAGCCCTTTGATGTTTACGTTGGCAGCAGATTTTAAAATAGGCAAGCACTCGCGTATTGCTGTTCCAGCGGTGATGACATCTTCGATGATAACGATATTGTCTCCATCTTTTAGCTTTGCCCCAACGATGCTCCCTCCCTCGCCGTGATCTTTGGCCTCTTTGCGGTTAAAACAATAGCAGGGGTTGAGGTTATGCTTATTACAAAGGGCAACAGACGTTGTAACAACAAGCGGAATTCCTTTGTAGGCAGGTCCAAATAATACAAAATCTTCGGCTCCAAAGTGTTCGGCTACTGCTGCAGCGTAAAATTCTCCAAGCTTAGCGATTTGAGATGCAGTTTTATAATTTCCGGTATTAACGAAGTAGGGGGTATTTCTCCCGCTTTTTGTTACAAAGTCTCCAAACGTTAATACACCAGAGTCAACCATAAATTCAATAAATTCTTTTTTCATTGCAAAATCTCCTTTTTTGGTTTATCATAACATGCAATACTGATAATTTAAAGAGGTCAAAATGCTAAATTTACCAACAACACCCGGCGTGTATTTAATGAAAGATGATTTAGATGAAGTAATTTATGTAGGTAAGGCCAAAAATCTTAAAAATAGAGTGAGTCAATATTTTCAAAAAAACAAGAATCACTCTGCAAAGACAATCAAGATGGTTAGCAATATTGCAAGTTATGAGTATATCGTAACAAATACTGAGGTAGAGGCGTTGATATTAGAATGCAATCTGATAAAAAAGTATAGCCCAAAGTATAATATTCGTCTAAAAGATGACAAGCGATATCCATATATTAAAATTAATATAAAAAGTCCGTTTCCACGAATTCAGGTGGTGCGCAAAATTATAAAAGATGATGCAAAATATTTTGGACCGTATACAGACGCCACGAGCATGTGGGAAATGATAGAGCTCATCAAACAGTTGTGGCAGCTGCGTAGTTGYAATAAAAAGTTGCCTAAAGATATTGGCAAAAATCGAGAATGCCTAAATTTTCATATTGGTAGATGCAGTGGTCCGTGCATTAAAAATATTACAGCAAGGGAATATCATAAAATTGTGGATGAAATAGTAGAGTTTTTGAGTGGTGACTATAGGAAARTGGTGACCGAACTGAAACAAAGGATGTCGGAAGCATCGGACGCTATGAATTTTGAGCTGGCAGCAACTCTGCGAGACCAGCTTATAGCAATAGCAAAGTTGGAGCAAAAACAAACCGTGGATACTGCATCGAAGGACAATCAAGATATTGTGGCATATGCAGAAGGTACAAATGATGCGTTAATTCAGGTATATTTTGTACGAAGCGGRAAGTTGGTGGGCAGAGAGCATTTTATTCTAAGAGATGCGACAGGGGATGAAGCAAAGACACTGTTTAGAAATTTTATTTTGCARTTTTACGCAGAAGCAACCTTTGTGCCAAGAGAAATAGTGGTACAAGTGATTCCTGCAGAAGTGGAGTTGCTAGAAAATTATTTATCAGACAAGAGGGGAGCGAGAGTTGTTATAACAAGTCCCAAAAAGGGAACCAAATTTAATTTGCTAGAGCTGGCCAAAAAGAATGCAGAACTAACGTTTTTTGAACAGGGTGATCAGTTAAAAAAGAAATTGGAAAATACAAAACTGGCGCTCTCTCAGTTGCAAGAAGCACTAAATTTAGAAAAGCCTATAATAAGAATAGAAGCATTTGATATTTCGAATACATCGGGAGTTTATCCCGTGGGAGCTATGGTGGTCTTTGAAAATGGAGTACCCAAAAAGTCGGACTATCGCAAATTTAAAATTAAGACAGTTCGAGGACAAAATGATTATGCGGCAATGGAAGAAATGCTTTCTAGAAGATATAAGAATGCGGAAGAGGGAAAAGTTCCAGATATGATTTTTATGGATGGAGGGAAAAGTCAGGTTGCTGCGGCAAAGAAGGTTTTAGTGAAATATAACTTAGAAATTTTGGTTTGTGGAATGGTTAAAGATGAAAAACATAGAACTTTTGGGCTTTTATATGAAGATAACGAAATTGTTTTACCAAAATTTAGCAAATTGTTTAAATTGGTTACGAGAATACAGGACGAAGTGCATAGATTTGCGATCGAATATCATAGAAAATTGCGTGGAAATATTCATTCGGTATTAGATGAAATAAAAGGAGTTGGTCCAGTGAGAAAAAAAATACTTTTATTAAATTTTAAAAGCGTGTATAATTTAAAAGAAGCATCTTTAGAAGAATTGGAGCAATATATTCCAAAAGATGTGGCGAAAAATGTGTATACTTATTTTAATAGCATAAGGGGGGACAAACATGACATCAAAAAATAAAGTAAAAGTATCAAAATTAACAGAATTTCATCAGTTAAAATTATTAACGAAAGACACGCCATATGATACGAGATATATATCAGATCCAGATGTAAATAGACCCGCATTGCAGTTGGCAGGATTTTTTGATTGTTTTGACCAAGGAAGAGTTCAGGTAATAGGCACAGTGGAACACATGTATTTGCAGCAGTTAGACAAAAAAGAAAGGCTAGAACGTTTAGAAAAATTCTTTTCATATACAGAGATTCCGTGTGTCGTGGTTTCTAAGATAGTTAAAGAAGTGACAGATATATTAATGATAGCCCAAAAGTATAACGTTCCAGTATTTCAAACAGGGCTGGGTGCTAGTCAAATTATGGCAGAAATAATACGTTGGCTTAATGTGGAGTTGGGGCCCAATATATCGATACATGGGGTATTGGTGGATATTTATGGTGAAGGTATATTGATCACGGGAGACAGTGGAGTGGGAAAAAGTGAGACGGCACTGGAGTTGGTGCGCAGGGGACATAGACTTGTTGCAGATGATGCGGTGGAGATCAAGCGCGTTTCTGGAACTACACTGGTTGGCACGGCACCAGAAGTGTTGCGACATTTTATAGAAGTTCGAGGTATTGGCATTGTAAATATTAAAGAGCTATTTGGCATAGAAGCGGTAAAGCAAACCAAAGAAATAAGCCTGGTAATTCAGCTAGAGACTTGGGACAAAGATAAGCAATACGATCGGTTGGGATTAGAAAACGAATATACAGAAATTTTGGGTTTACAGGTGGTAACGCATCGAATTCCAATTAGACCTGGTCGAAACCTAGCAATCATATGTGAAACTGCAGCGGTAAACTATAGGCAAAAGCTTATGGGATACAATGCTGCGGAAGAACTGAATAAGAGAGTTATGGATAATTTACAAAAAAACATGAGAGAAAATAAAATTTAAAGAGGAGAAATCAATGGAGATTAAAGTTAAGCTTACATTTGGAGATGTATTTAGATATAATTTGTACGTAGGATATAAGTCTATATTTAGCAAGGTAATAGTATTAATTGGACTTGCGGTGCTTGGGTATATTGTGTATAAATTTTCTGTTGCAGATGGGCCGATATTAGATGTGATATCAAGAAATATCATTGCAATTATAGTGATGTTTTTGGCATTATGTAGCAAATTCATCAAAATATGGAAAATTACAGCTATGCAGGCAACATCGCCAATATTTCAAAAGACATCCACGTATAAATTTGCGCCAGATAGTATTTACTTGGAGCTAGATGATCAAAGTGATACTATTTCGTGGACAATTTATCAACAAATAAAAGAGACAAATAATGATTTCAGGTTTTTTGTAGATGCTGTACAAGCACAGATTGTACCAAAGCATGATATGACAACTGAGCAGATAGAAAATTTACGCAAATTTATTGAACAAGCAGTGCCAAAAGAAAAATATATATTAAAAGGATAAATAATAAATGAAAAAACTTTGCCATATTTCAACAACAAAGAAATTTTTGAACTGGTTTGATAATGACTGGAGTAAGATCGAAAAATTTTTAGAACAGCATCAATTGGATGGAATAGAGCTGGGGCTTATGAATGGGTATTCACTAAGGAAGATTCCCAAGGATATAGTGAAGGGAGTTCATTTAAGCTTCTACCCTATGTGGATTGATTTTTATAAAGGCGATATGGCAAAAGTTGCAAAGATGATTGGTGATGATGACGCAATTACGCAATACTATGGAGGGCTCAGCAAGACTGCAATAGTGGATTCTTATAAAATGCAATTTGAAAGGGCAAAGAAGTTAGAGCCAGATTATATGGTATTTCATGTTTGTAATGCAACACCGATAGAGTCTTTTAGCTACAATTTTGATTATACAAATGTGGAAGTGATAGAATATGCGGCTGAGCTGATTAATGAAGTATTTACTTATGCCGCGGGAGACCCCAAATTGTTGTTTGAAAATTTGTGGTGGCCAGGGCTAACTTTTTTGGACAAATCAGAAGCTGAGCTATTGCTAAACAAAACTGTATATAGCAAAAAAGGATTTGTTCTGGATATTTCTCACCTGATTTTAACAAATAAAAATATATCTACAGAGAAATATGCATATGAATATATAAGAGAAGTAATGGCAAATTTGAAAGAGCTTAAAAATGATATTCAAGTTGTGCATTTAAACAAAACATTGCCAAAATATTACTTTGATCAAGACTGGAAGTATAAACTAGAAAAGTACTTGAATCAGACAGATAGACAACACAAATTGGGGTTGCTTAGAGAGCATATAAAGAAAATGGACCCACATCTTCCTTTTGACGACCCTTATGCAAAAAAAATTGTAAAGTTGATTGAGCCAAAATTTTGTGTTTACGAAACAAGCCCCAATAGCATAAATCAACTAAACTACTATGTTAAAAGTCAAAACGAAGTATTGCGGGAATAAACAATGAATGGGGGGATTTACGGTGAAGAAAAAATTTACAAGAATGAAAGTAGAGAAAAAAGTTAGTGTGGTGATAACAATTTTATCAATTGTATTGCTTACTGGTGTTGTATTGAGTTTATCAGTACAAAGCATTATGACAAGTGATAAGTTATTGAAAGACTATTTTGGTACACTAGCTGAGACCAACGCAAGTTTGGTGAGTTATAAATTTGAGTTGGCAGAAAACATTTTGAATCAGATAGAAGCAACAGTTTCTACTGCAACCATTGCGGAAGGGCCAGATGTGGAGAGTAAAGTATATGAAGGAATAGAGCTGGACGCAACTGGGGCACTTGCAGAGGAGAGATTGGTTGGGCACATGTGGAGAGGTTTGGAAACATTACCCCTTTTGAGCTCTATAGGTGTGTATTATGATCCAAAATATTTTGGACTGGATGAATATGCATTTGTGGTAAATAGAAAAAATATGGCAACGCAAGATTTAATAACGTATGATAATTATAGCGATTATTCAAATGAAGAATTTTTTGCAACAGTTATGCAAACCAAAAAAGATCATCTCTCGTTGCCTTTGGTAAATGCGTACGGAGAAAATATTATTACTTTGTCAAAGCCACTAGTACAGAGAAATACTGTGGTGGGGGTATTGACGGCGGACATTTTAACAGACGAGTTTAAGGATATAGGAATAGTTCATGATGATTATGGGACATTATTTTCTAGTATTTGGGATGAAGAGTTGCATATAATATACGAGATGTTTGACGCTAGCAAAATAGGTACTGAGGCCGAACTACTAATGCATGAAAAAAGCTCAGACAAAATATTGGCTTTGATGGAAACAGAAGAGCCGTTTGGGTTAAGAACATATGCAGAACCAGGAGATGCGGAAGATGGGTATATGCATGAGAGATTTTTTGCGCCAATTAAAGTCGCAGATCAACTTTGGTGGGCTCATGTGGGGGCAAGAACTGCGACAATACACAAAGATATAGTACGAATAATGTGGACAGCTTTACTTGTTGCTATTTTCTCGGTTATTATGATAGCAGTGGTTATAATGTTTGTTAGTAGAGAATTATTGAGACCATTAGAGGGGCTAAAGAATATTGCAGAGAGCGTGGAATGCGGAAACTTATCAACAAAAGTGGAGCCTACATATGATGACGATATAGGTAAATTGACAAATACATTTAATAATATGGGGACAACATTAAGTACGATAATCAAAGAAATTGAAATGGTATTAGAGCAAATGTCAAATGGAGACTTTATAATATCAAATAAAATCAGAGCAAACTATACGGGAGATTTTGTGACTATTAAGCGGGCATTTATTAAAATATCAGAAAAACTACAGAGTACGTTAAAAACGATTTCGTCTGCATCTACAGAAGTAAGCACGGGGGCAGATAACATTGCAAGCTCGGCCATGAATTTGGCAGAAGTAAGTCAACACCAAACAGAAGCTGTAAATGAGTTTATAGAAATTACAGAAGATATGGCGATCGCCGTGGAAAAGATTAATACAAAGATAGTCAAAAATGCTACTTATGGAAAAAATGCTATAACAAGCGCAGAAGAAGGAAAAGTTGCGATGAAGGAAATGCTAGATGCGATGAATAAAATAGCAGATTCTAGTAAAACGATTTCGAATGTGTTAGACGCATTACAAGCGATTACTAAGCAAACGAACCTGTTGGCGCTAAACGCCGCGATAGAGGCAACTCATGCTGGAGAGGCTGGAAAGGGTTTTTCAGTTGTTGCCGGAGAGATTAGAAACCTTGCAAATAACAGTAGCGATGCAGTAAAAGAAGTGGAAATGATAGTGAAGGAAAATGTGGTTTTGGCAAAAGGTGGTCAGCAAATAGCCAACAAAACTGCAGGATATTTGGATAAAGTTGCAGATACTATAGGAGAAACAGGAATAATTTCTGATGAATTGCTAAAAATGAGTAATGTACAAAAAGAAAATATCGAGGGATTAGTAACAAATATTAAGATGTTGCGAAAAAGCATATTAGAAAATGCGGCATCGTCACAGGAGAATACCGCAGTTGGCGAAGAGTTGGCGGCACAGGCTATGCATCTCGAAGAACTGATGAAGGAATTTAAATTTTAAGAGGCAATTTTGTGGTTTGAATAAGGAGTGTGTAAAATGATTTATAGCAATATTACAGAATTGGTAGGAAAAACTCCAGTGGTTCGTTTAAAAGAAAATTTGTATGCAAAGTTGGAATACTTTAATCCGGGAGGATCGATAAAAGATAGAATTGCTAAAGCGATGCTAGAAGATGTAAAGACAACAGATGATATTGTAATTATCGAACCAACAAGCGGAAATACTGGAATTGGAATTGCTATGATTTGCGCAGCGATGCAAATAAGATGTAAAATTATTATGCCAGATACAATGAGTATAGAGAGAAGAAAGATCATTTCGGCGTATGGGGCAGAAATAATTTTGACCGAGGGAAAGCAAGGAATGAAAGGGGCTATTGCAAAAGCAGAAGAATTGTTAAAAAATCCCAATTATAAGATGTGCTCTCAATTTACAAATCGTGCAAACGCTGCAGCACACTATCTAAACACAGCTGTAGAGATTATGGAGGACTTTTTAACTTTAGAATATTTTGTGGCGGCAATAGGGACAGGCGGAACGATTACAGGGGTAGCTCATAAGCTAAAAGACTATTATGAAAACTTAAAAATAGTGGGAATCGAACCAGAGGCTTCACCGTTTTTGACAAAAGGAATAGCAGGACCACATAAAATTCAGGGTATTGGTGCGGGGTTTAAGCCTGCAATTTTAGATTTGCAAGCGATAGATAAAATAGAGACAGTAACGTTAGAAGATGCGGTGGAAGCGGCACGCGAGATGGGCACTAAGTATGGTATTTTGCCAGGATTTTCTGGGGGTGCTAATTATTTTGTAGCAAGGGAAATTGCAAAGACGGCAAGGGGAAATGTGTTATTTGTTGTTCCGGATAATGGCGAAAGATATTTATCGACTGATTTGTATTAATAACTAGAATGGAGTAAAGACATGTTGGATAAAATGCTTGCAGCAATACAAGAGGTAATAAAGACTTACAAAAAAAAGGATCCTGCAGCTAAAAGTACGGCGTTGCTATTATTAGCTCATCCAGGAGTTCACGCAGTAGCTATGTATAGGGTATCGCATTTGCTCTGGAAAAATGATTTCAGATTTATGGCAGGAGTGGTATCTTATACTGCTAGATTTTTGACAGGGATAGAAATTCATCCGGGAGCTGTAATAGGGAAGCGATTATTTATAGATCATGGAATGGGAATTGTGATAGGAGAAACAGCTGTGATAGGAAATGATGTTATGATTTTTCATCAGGTAACATTGGGTGGGACAGGCAAGCAAAGAGGAAAGAGACATCCAACGATTGGAGATAATGTAATGCTTTCGGCTGGATCTAAGATCATAGGAAATGTGGTGATTGCGAAAAACAGCAAAGTGGGAGCTAATGCAGTAGTTTTGGGAGATGTTCCTGCAAATGCAACGGTTATTGGCTGCCCAGCTAAAATTGTAAAATTGGATGGAGATAGAGTAGAAATACCGATTAAATCGAAAACYACAAAAAAGTAAATGACAGCATCTGCGACATGTGAAAATGTTGTGGAGGTT
>NZ_ABEQ01000048.3 GCF_000171335.1 Candidatus Epulonipiscium viviparus | reverse complement strand
GCCTGTGGATAACTTTAAAAAACCTGTGGATAACTTTTTGTATGGGTACAATTTAGGGGTTTTTAAGGCAATTTTGAAAGAAAATTCACTTTATTTGGTGGATAACTTTAAAAAACCTGTGGATAACTTTTTTATGAATGAAGAATTTTGAGTTCAAGTTGGGTGATGAAGTAAGCGAGTTGTTCATCTTCAACTAGTTCTTTGGCTATTTTATCATAACCATGTAAAATGGTGGTGTGATCTCTACCTCCAAATTGTTCAGCGATTTTTGTGAGGGACAAATTGGTTAATTTTCTACATAGATACATTGCTATTTGCCTTGGTCGTGATATAGTTCTTACTCGTTTACTTGATAAAAGTTCAGAAATAGTAATATTATAGGTCATGGCTACAATACTTTGAATATAGGAAGGAGTGATTATGGAAATAGATTCTTTTGATAATATAGTATCTTTTAAGGCTTCTTCAGTAAGTTCTAAATTTATAGTTTCGTTTGACAATGATGAAAATGCTATAATTCGATTTAGAGCTCCTTCTAGTTCTCTTATATTAGAAATAATGGTTTCCGCTATAAATTGCAATACATTCGAATCAATTGTGATATTTTCCATTTCTGCTTTTTTTTTTAGTATTGCTATGCGAGTTTCTAAATCTGGGGGTTGTAAATCGGCTATTAATCCCCATTCAAATCTAGAGCGAAGTCTAGATTCTAAAAACTCTATTTCTTTTGGTGTACGATCACTAGATATGATAATTTGCTTATTGGCTTCATAAAGAGTGTTAAATGTATGGAAAAATTCTTCTTGTGTTCTTTCTTTTCCGGCGATAAATTGAATATCATCTATTAGTAATATATCTATATTTCTATATTTATTTCTGAAGGCATTATTTTGGTCATCGCGAATTGAATTTATTAATTCATTAGTAAATTTTTCTGTAGAAGTATATAGTACTTTTAAGTTTGGATGATGCTTAAGTGTAAAGTGTGCTATTGATTGCATAAGATGTGTTTTACCCAGTCCAACCCCTCCATAGAGAAATAATGGATTATAAGATTTAGCAGGCATTTTTGCAACAGCCATTGTTGCTGCATGAGCCATTCTATTACTATTTCCAACTACAAATGAGTTAAAGGTATATTTTGGATTTAAATTAGAGGGTGCATTAAGTGGATCTTGGATAGCGATGCGATTGGTGGCAATTTTAGTTATTGATAGTGGATTGGATTCTTTTATAATAAATTCAAGATTATATTTTTTATCTAAAACAGTTACAGCACTTGTTCGAATAAGATCAAAATATCTGGTGCTTAGTATACTTTTGGATAAATCATCTTTTACGGTTATTGTTAATGTATCGTCAGAAATATTAGATAACTTTGTTTGTTTAAACCAGGTATTAAAGCTTACAGATGATGTTTCTATTTCTACTAATTTAAGTATCGAGTTCCATTTTTCATTAAAACTCAATTGGTTCCTCCTTTCTAAAATTTACTATTATAAAGTTATTCACTAACGTATAAAAGTATTGCCAATTTGTGGATTGTTTAAACAAATTTATTGATTGGCAGAACTGATAAAATTAAAATGTTTTATAAAAAATATTTACTAGTTTTAATAAAATATTTGCAAAATATAAAATGATTTGACATTTTATGGCAAAATTTCTGTTTACATAAAAGATTTTTTGAGAAAATATACTTGACTTATTGAAATGTATTGCTTATACTCAATGAGTGTGTATTATTTTTTGCATATTGATTGATTTGTGAAAGGAGGAAAAGGTAGATCTTCCTAGAAACAATAATCTAGGGCGGTTGCCTTAAATTTTTATATGAAAATGACATTTCAACCTAAAAAACGTCAACGTAGTAGAGAACATGGTTTTAGAAAAAGAATGAGAACTACRTCGGGACGTGCTGTATTAGCAAGAAGAAGAGCAAAAGGTAGAAAAAAATTATCAGCGTAAAAATGAGACCGCTTTGTGCGGTCTTGTTTCATATAGGAGCACAATGAAAACGACAGAAAAATTAAGAAAAAATACTGAGTTTAAAAAAGTATATGCTAAGGGAAAATCTTATGCTAACAAAGAACTTGTATTATATAAATTTAAAAACAATGTGCAATGTAATAGGCTTGGTATTTCAGTTAGTAAAAAAGTAGGTAATAGTGTAACAAGAAGTCGTGTAACTCGTTTAATACGAGAAAATTTTAGACTGAATGAAGAAAATTTAGTTTTAGTTGGTTTTGATATTGTAATTATTGCAAGAGAGGCCTCTTCAACTAAAAATTTTTATGAAATTAAAAATTCTCTTTATAAGCTTTTAAAAAGACAGGGGCTGTTATGAAAAAACTTGCTTTATTTTTAATTAGATTTTATCAAAAATGTATTTCGCCACACTTAGGTCCTAGATGTAGATTTTATCCTACTTGTTCTAGCTATACTTATGAGGCAATACAAATACATGGGTTTTTTAAGGGAGGATTACTTGGAACATTTAGAATCTTACGATGTAACCCATTTTGTAAAGGTGGATTTGATCCAGTACCAGAGAAAAAGAAATAGGAGGAGACGATGGATTTTATAAGTAATTTTTTTGGAGAGATTTTTAACATAATTTTTAACTTTGTTGCTGTCTTAACGCCAGTGGGGACTCTTGGTATTGCTATTATTTTATTTACGTTTTTTACTAGGTTACTACTTACTCCTCTACAAATTAAACAACAAAGAACTACAAGAGGCATGAGTAAAATTCAACCAGAAATGCAAAAGATTCAACAAAAATATGCCGGTCGTAAAGATCAACAGTCGCAATTGGCTCAATCTCAAGAAATGCAGGCTTTATATAAAAAATACAACATAAATCCGTGGGCAGGTTGTTTGCCTTTATTAATCCAATTGCCATTGATTTATGCATTGTATGCTGTACTTAGAGCTCCAAGTAAGCACATTACCAAGCTGTATGAATTATATCAACAACTTGCTGCAGCAATTGAAAGTACAATTAACAATTCAGCTACGGTTATTGCAGAAGTTATCCAACAACTTCCCTTAAGTGCAACGGCTCAGTTAGAACTAGATAAAATGGAGGGCGCTGCAAATTTAGGTGATACCATTGCTAATTTTACGACTCAGCATTGGAATGTATTACTCGAAAAAATACCAGAACTTAATGATACAATAGCGGCGTTGATAAATCAAAAAATAGATTATGAATATTTTATTTTTAACCTTGTGGATTCACCTAGTCAAATTGTAGCATCAGGAAATTATTTTGCATTTATTATTCCTTTACTTGCTGGTGCATCAACGTTTATTTTCTCAAAGATTTCTATGTCTCAATCTCAACCAGCTGCAAATAAAAATGCGAATGGGCAACCAAATCAAGCTGAAGGTATGATGAAAACTATGAATATCATTATGCCTATTATGATGGGTTCTATCTCATATACTGTACCTTATGGTTTGGCTCTTTATTGGATTGCTGGTAATTTGATCATGATGGGACAACAGGTTTTTGTTGCAAAGATTGTTAAAAAAGAAGAGGCAGAGTTGGAAGCGCGGTTAGAGGCTGAAAGAAAGGCCGAGCGAGCTGCTTTAGCTGCGAAGAGAAGTAATAAAAAGAAAAAACCAAATCAGGGTCAAAAAAAGTCGTCAACAAAAGCGATACAAGAAAAATCAACTGCTAAAAAAGCAGAAATCGCTGAAGAAGGAGTAAAAACAAAAATAGAAAAAYCAGAAAAACCAGCAGCTCCTAAAGAGCGAAAAGAAAGAAGTCAGCCTGGAAAGAAAAAGTAGGAGATTTATATGTTTTTTGATACAATAGCTGCAATCTCTACTCCTGTTGGTCAGGGTGGAATTGGAGTTATAAGAGTTAGTGGCAGTTCTGCTATTAGCATTGTTAACAAAATTTTTACTAAAAATTTAAATAATAAAAAAAGTCACACGATTCATTATGGCTATATAGTAAGTGACGGGCTTATCATTGATGAAGTTTTGGTTATGTTAATGAAAGCACCAAAAACTTTTACACGCGAAGATATTGTAGAAGTTAATTGCCATGGTGGATATGTTGTTTTAAATAGAGTATTGGAATTGTTATTGGTGAATGGAGCCCGTCTTGCGACAGCAGGCGAGTTCACCAAAAGAGCATTCCTAAATGGAAGAATAGATTTATCTCAAGTAGAGGCAATTATGGATATAATTTCTGCCAAAACAAATTTAAGTTTAGCACAAGCAACTAGTCAACTTATGGGTAATTTGTCTAAAAATATAAAAAAATATCAAAATATATTGTTAGAAATTATTGCAAGAATTGAAGTTTCGATTGATTATCCAGAATATGATGAAGCGGAGTTGATATCGGATGGATTTGAAGAGGATATCACTAGGTTGATTGCAGATTTGAAGGCAATATTAGAGACAGCCGCAACTGGTAAAATTATTCGAGAAGGGGCTGTAGTTACTATTGTAGGAAGACCTAATGTAGGTAAATCCTCATTACTGAATGCTTTGCTAGAAGAAGATAAAGCAATTGTAACTAATATAGCTGGAACTACAAGAGATATAGTCTCAGAACATTTTAGTGTGGAAGGAGTACCGTTTATTTTGCAGGATACAGCAGGTATCAGAGATACTGCAGATGCTGTAGAACGTATTGGCGTAGAAAGATCAAAGGAGGCAATAGAAAAATCAGATTTAGTTATTATGTTGTTAGATGCAACAGAAAAAATTTCGATCGAAGAAGTAGATCTTATGACTATGTTAAAAAATCGAAATACACTATTTGTTGTTAATAAAATTGATTGTGTAGATAAGTATAGTGATGATGATAAGATATTTATTTCTGCAACAACTGGTGAAGGGATAGATGAACTAAAAGCTGCAATGAAAGCGGCTGTAGTGCAAAATTTAACAATGGGGACGGCAGTGATTTCTAATATAAGGCAAAAAACTGCTTTATCATGCGCAATAGAAGCTCTTGAAAAAGTTGAAGATGCTATTAACGCTGGATTTTCAGTAGATTTTTTAGCAATTGATTTACAAGATGCTTATTCTCATTTAGGAATGATTATTGGAGAGGAAGTTAAAGAAGAAATTATTAATGGGTTGTTTGAAAGGTTCTGTCTTGGGAAATAATCTATTTATATTGTTTAGAAAGAAGTGAAAAAAATGGATTATATCGCAAATTATGTGGATGCCATCGTTATTGGAGGTGGTCATGCGGGGTGTGAAGCTGCACTAAGTTTGGCTCGCCTTGGCAAAAAAACTGTTATATTTTGTTTAAATATTGAAGCAATTGCAAAGATGCCGTGCAATCCTAATATTGGCGGAACATCAAAAGGACATCTAGTCAAAGAAATTGATGCGTTAGGCGGAGAAATGGGTAAAAATATTGATAAAACCTATATTCAGTCCAAAATGTTGAACACTTCTAAAGGACCAGCTGTTCATTCACTTAGAGCTCAAGCTGATAAAGTAGAATATCATAAAGCAATGTTGAAGGTTTTGGATGCCGAAACGAATTTGACGATAAAACAGCAAGAAGTATCAGATATTCTTATAGAAAATGCGAGAGTTATGGGGGTACGGACGATTACTGGTGCAATTTATTATGCAAAAGCAGTCGTTGTTTGTACTGGAACATACTTGAAGTCGAAAATTTTCATTGGTGAGTTTGCAGAAAATGCGGGCCCTGATGGTTTAAAAAGTTCACAAGTTTTATCAAATTCATTATTGGATAATGGAATTACTCTTAGAAGGTTTAAAACTGGTACACCTGCTAGAGTTGATAAAAGAACTATAGATTTTACTGCAATGGAAGCGCAATTGGGTGATAGCAAAGTTGTACCATTTTCGTTTTCTAATTCTGCAGCTAGTATTAAAAAAAATCAGATACAATGCTTTTTGACTTATACAAACGAGCAGACGCATCAAATTATTAGAGATAACTTGGATCGCTCTCCATTATATGGAGGTAAGATAGAAGGAGTGGGTCCTAGATATTGCCCTTCGATTGAAGATAAGGTTGTTAGATTTGCAGATAAATCTCGACATCAGATATTTATTGAGCCTGAAGGTGTGGAGACCAACGAAATGTATGTTCAGGGAATGAGCTCATCTTTGCCAGAGGAAGTGCAAATTCAGATGTTGCGTTCCGTGAGAGGATTGGAGAATGTGGAAGTGATTCGTGGAGGATATGCTATTGAATATGATTGCATTAATCCTACGTCGCTATTGCATTCGTTGGAAAATAAAGTTATATCGGGGTTGTTTTTTGCAGGGCAAATTAATGGAAGCTCTGGGTATGAAGAAGCTGCTGCACAGGGATTAGTTGCAGGAATTAATGCAGCATTAAAAATTGATGCAAAAGAGCCGTTAATTATTGATAGAGCAGAAGGCTATATTGGCGTTTTAATTGATGATTTGGTTATAAAAGGAACTAATGAACCATACAGAATGCTAACTTCTCGCGCGGAGTACAGATTGCTTTTGAGACAAGACAATGCTGATATTAGACTTATGACAAAAGGGCATGATATAGGGTTGGTACCAGATGATATATACGCAAAATTTTTGGATAAGCAAGAGGTAATAGAAGCTGAAATTGAACGCATTAAGAAGGTATTTGTAGGGACAACTGCAACAGTTCAAAGTATTTTGATGGCAAAAGGYAGTACGCCACTGACTAGTGGAATGTCCTTGCATGAATTATTAAAGCGCCCCGAGCTTGATTATAAAGATTTTGCGGCAGTAAATTTAGATGGACCAGAGTTATCTGACGAAATTATAGAGCAAATCGAAATAACGCTTAAGTATGAAGGTTATATTAAACGGCAATTGATACAGGTAGATCAATTCAAAAAATTGGAGAAAAAATTAATTCCAGAAAATTTAAAATATGAAGACATTAAGAGTTTGAGAATTGAGGCTAGGCAAAAATTACTAGAGATTAAACCTAAGTCTATAGGAGCTGCAAGTAGAATTTCTGGTGTATCTCCGGCAGATATAAGTGTGATGCTGGTATATATGGAGCAGTTAAAGAGAACTGAGAGGGCAAATGATGCATCAGTTTCTTAAAGAGAAGTCAGCGGAATTGGGAGTGGAATTGCAAGAGCTGCAGATACAACAATTRCTGCAATATAAAGATTTGCTATTGGAGTGGAATCAAAAGCTAAATTTGACTGCAATAACTAAAGAGGATGAAATCATTACAAAGCATTTTTTAGATTCGTTGTCTGTAAATATGGCAGTAGATTTATTAAAATATAAAAATTTAGTAGATGTAGGTACAGGAGCAGGATTTCCAGGGCTAGTGTTAAAGATAGCCTATCCTCATCTTAATATTGTATTAGTAGATTCGTTGAAAAAACGATTAACATTTTTAGATGCTGTGATAGAAATCTTAAAATTGAAACACGTTGTGACAGTTCATGGGCGTGCAGAAGATATCGCTAAAGATGTACAATATAGAGAAAAATTTGATATTTGTAGCCCAAGAGCAGTTTCAAATTTAGCAACATTGAGCGAATATGCTTTGCCATTTGTGCGTACAGGAGGCTATTTCATTGCCTTAAAAGGACAAAAATTAGAYGAAGAAGTGGCTCAGGCTACTAATGCAATAAAAATTTTGGGAGGAGAACTAGAACGAGTAGTGGATGTTCCAATTCCAGCAACAGACATCGTTCATAAAATAGCAGTTATCAAAAAAGTTGGATTTACTAATAAAAAATATCCTCGTAAGGCGGGAGAGCCAGCTAAAAATCCATTATAATAAGAACGGAGGAAAATCATGGAAGATTATAAAATACAATTAGCAGCAGTGCTAGCCAAAATCACAGGAATTAGCGCTGTAGAAGCTGAAGAACTTATCGAGGTGCCATCTAATAGAGATATGGGAGACTTTGCTTTTCCTTGCTTTAGATTTGCGAAGATATTAAAGAAATCACCAAATGTAATAGCTTCAGAGTTGACAGAAAAAATTGTAAAGCCACAGTTTATAGAAAGGGTAGAAAATGTTAATGCGTATATAAATTTTTATGTGGATAAGACGGTTGTGGTTCAAGCTGTACTAGACAAAGTATTGGCAGAAAAAGATGGCTATGGATTTGCTGCTAAAAAAGATAAAGGGAATATAGTAATTGACTATTCTTCTCCTAATATAGCAAAACCATTTCACATCGGGCATTTGCGATCAACAGTAATTGGCAATAGTTTATATCGAATTTTTGAAGCACTTGGATATAATTGCATTGGGATTAACCATTTGGGAGACTGGGGAACTCAATTTGGGAAGTTGATTGTTGCTTATGAAAAATATTCTACCAAAGAAGATGTAGAGCAAAAGGGGATACAGGAGTTATTGCGTATCTATGTAAAATTCCATGATGAAGCTAAAAGCGATCCCTCTCTTGAAGATTTAGCAAGAGAAAACTTTACAAAAATGGAGCAAGGTGATGCAAATGCATTGGCGCTTTGGAGATGGTTTAAAGAAATAAGCCTCAAAGAGTTTGAGAGAGTTTATAAGATGCTTGATATAAGTTTTGATAGCCTGAATGGTGAAGCTTTTTATAATGATAAGATGGATAGAGTTATAAAGGAGCTAGATGATAAAAAACTCACTAAAATTAGTGAAGGTGCGAAGATTATAGAATTGGACAATATGTCACCATGCTTGATTACCAAAAAAGATGGATCGTCTTTGTATGCAACAAGAGATATTACTGCAGCGTTATATAGAAAAGAAACTTATGACTTTAAGAAATGTATTTATGTAACAGCATTGGCTCAAAATTTACACTTTTCTCAGTTCTTTAAGGTGATTGAAAAAATGGGTTATGCATGGTCTGTAGATTTGGTTCATGTACCCTTTGGAATGGTAAGTATGGAAACGGGGTCTCTTTCGACTAGATCTGGAAATGTATTGTTGCTAGAAGAGATATTAGCAGAAGCTGTAAAGAAAACTAAGGAAATTATAGAAGAGAAAAATCCTAATCTTGAGAATAAAGAAGAAGTAGCGCAAGATGTCGGAATAGGTGCAATTATATTTGACGATATGTATAATACCATTATTAAAGATATTCAATTTTCTTGGGAAAAAGTGCTAAATTTTGATGGAGAAACAGGTCCATATGTTCAATATACTTATGCTAGAGCTAACAGTGTATTGAGAAAGAGTGGTATGGCAATTTCGGATATAGAAAATATATGCGTGGATTTGATTATAGATGAGCAAAGCGTGGCATTGGTGAAACAAATAGGAGCATTCAATAGCATGATAACTGAAGCTGCTGAAAAATATGAACCTTCAGTTATTGCAAGGTATGCTGTAAATTTGGCCAAATGCTTTAATAAATTTTATCATGATAATTCTATTTTGGTAGATGATATGAAATTGAAAAAAGCACGATTGGCTTTAGTAGTGAGTACAATGTATACGATTAAAAATGCTTTATGGTTATTAGGTATTAAAGCTCCAAAACAGATGTAAAGGAAAGTTAGTTTTATGGAATGGAATAGTAAGTTATATGATAATAGTCAGAGTTATGTGGCTGATTATGGGAAAGATTTAGTAGGATTTTTACCTGCAGATGCAAATGTATCGATTTTGGATTTAGGTTGTGGTACGGGGGATTTGACTGCAACAATATTTGAAAAATATAAAAATATTATAGGTGTTGATTTATCGAAAGAGATGTTAGAGCGAGCTAAAAGTAAGTATCCAGAAATAAAATTTCTTAATATAGATGCGACTAATATGAAGTTTAAAAATAAATTCGATGTAATTTTTTCAAATGCTGTATTGCATTGGATATTAGATCAAGAAAAATTGCACAAAAACATTTATAAAAATTTGCAAAAAGGTGGCATATTAGTRTGCGAATTTGGAGCTAATGGAAATATTGAGAAAATCTTTGAGGCTTATGGTGAAGCTTTGAAAAAGTAYGGACAAAAATTTAGTTTGCCATTTTATTTTCCAACTGCAGCGAATCATATAAAATTATTAAAAAAGTTTAAGTTTAATATAAAAACGGTATACGATTTTGATAGACCTACTATATTGCCTAATGGAGAAATTGGTTTGAGAGAATGGGTATTGCAGTTTTTCTCTGATTCCATAAATCAGTATAATGAAGATGTAAGAGAAGATATTTTGAAGAGTATGGAAAATAGTTTGAGAAATGAATTATTTGTAAGTGGAAGCTGGATAGCAGATTATAGAAGATTACGCGTTATAGCAGAAAAGTAAAGGCCACGGTAATACGTGACCTGATGTTTATAAAATTATTATATCTTCTCGCTTAGGACCTGTAGAAATCATTGTAATAGGAAAGCCTATTTTATCTTCGATAAATTTTATATAGTCTTTTGCTTCTTGAGGTAGTTCGTCATAATTTTTAACGCCTAATATATTTGTCTTAAAACCTTTTACTTTTTGGATAACAGGCTTTGCTCGAGAAAGTTTAACAGAATCTGGAAAAATAGTAGTGATTTCACCGTCAATTTCGTAGGCGACACATACAGGAATTTCATCTAGATAGGAAAGAACGTCTATMAGTGAAAATGCAACATCGGTAGTGCCTTGCAATATACATCCATATCTGGTTGCAACGCAGTCAAAATAGCCCATTCGTCTAGGTCGACCGGTTGTGGCACCATATTCTCCAGCATCTCCTCCAAGTTGTCTGAGCGTTTCGGCTTCATCACCAAAAATTTCACTTACAAATGCACCTGCTCCTACTGCAGAAGAATATGCTTTCACAACAGTAACTACTTTTTGTATAGCATGAGGTGGAATACCTGCTCCTACTGTCGCAAAGCCAGCAAGAGGAGATGATGATGTAACAAAAGGATATATCCCATTATCAGTATCTTTTAAGGCACCTAATTGACCTTCTAATAAAATGTTTTTGTTTTGCTTAATGGCATCATCTAGGAAATAGACGATGTTGTCTACCATAGGTTTTAGACGTTCGCGATAGCTTATAAGCTCATTAAAAAGTTGAATTGGATTAAGTTGCGTATGCCCATGATAGAGCGATGCGATAGTAGCATTTTTAGATTCACAAACTTTAGTTAATCGTGACATTAAAATTTCATCATCATATAGCTCGCAGACTTGAATACCAATTTTTAATGCTTTATCAGCGTAAAATGGTGCAATTCCCGATTTAGTAGAACCAAAGCTATTGCTGCCAAGGCGTTCTTCTTCTAGTTGATCAAATAAGACGTGATAAGGCATAACGATTTGAGCCCTATCCGATATTTTTATATTAGGTCTTGGAACTCCTCGTTCGAGTAAGTTGTCTAGTTCTTTGAAAAGCTGCGGCAAATTTAATGCAACTCCCTGACCAATTATATTGATAGCATTTTCTCTAAAAACCCCAGAAGGAAGTAAGTGAAGAGCAAACTTGCCATATTCATTGATTATAGTATGTCCAGCATTTGCTCCTCCTTGAAAACGAATAATAATATCTGCATCTTTGGCTAAAAGGTCCGTAATTTTCCCCTTACCTTCGTCGCCCCAGTTTCCTCCAACAATTGCACTAATCATATTTTTCTCCTTTGAATTTAATAAGATTTTAAGCTAGTATATAATAAATCCGATTTATTTTAAAGTATGTTTTAAAATATTTTTAATTTGTTTAAATTAATAAAAAATATGGCATACTAAAATATATTCATTATTGCTATAATAATATATTAAGAACCGTAGGACTATGGGGATAGATTAACTATCGACCCCGTCACTTTAATGATGAGAGATCAAGGAGGTGTTTTATGAGAAAAGTTATTTCGGTTGTCAACCAAAAAGGAGGTGTGGGAAAAACCACGACAGTAATGAATTTGGCGGCAGCGCTGGCTGTTGATGCAAGAGTATTGATGATAGATATAGATCCACAGGGAAATTCTAGTAGTGGATTAGGTGTTAATAAATTTCAGGTGAAATATACATTATATGATGTATTGACAGACAATATCGATATTGAGGATGCAATTTTAAAAGCTGAAGGCGAATCCGTTGATATTATCGCTGGAGATTATAATCTAGCTGGTCTTGATATAGAATTTATAAATTTACCTAATAAAGATCAAATATTAAAAAATAAAATGAAATCAATTTTAAAATATTATGATTATTGCCTAATTGATTGCTCACCAGGGGTAAATATCTTAAATATAAACGCTTTAAATGCATCGGATTTTATATTAATTCCTATGCAGTGTGAATATTATGCATTAGAAGGCTTAACACAAGTGATGCGCACATTTAGATTAGTTAAGGAAAATACCAATAAAAATTTAAGTATTATAGGTATTTTGTTTACCATGTATGATTGTAGAACTAATTTATCAAATGCAGTAATTAGTGAAGTTGAAGGGTATTTTAAGAATATTCCCTTTGAAACAAAAATTAATAGAAGTATTAAGCTTTGTGAAGCACCAAGTTATGGCTTGTCGTGTATTAAATATGCGGTCTCCTCTAAGGGGGCACAGCAATATCTAGCTTTGGCAGAAGAAGTGAAAGAAAGAATAAAAATGTTTGAAAATGCTTGAACGTTTAATTAAGGGGTATATAAAATGTACTAAGGGGATATGTTTATGAAAACTGCAGCATTAGGGAAAGGCTTGAAAACTTTATTTTCTGAACAGGAAGTACACTTGGAGAGTAGTGAATCTACAGAGACAAGAATAGTCAGTATAACAGATATTATATTAAATAAAAATCAACCACGAAAATTGTTTAATGAGCAAGAGATTGAGGAACTAAAGAACTCAATTATAAGACATGGTTTATTAACACCTATTTTGGTTCAAAAAGTTGATGATAAATATCAAATAATAGCTGGTGAAAGGAGATATCGTGCAGTTAAGGCAGCGGATTTAAAAGAGATTTTAGTACGTGTTATACCGCCAAAAACTGAGGAAGAAATACTAGAAATTTCTCTTATAGAAAATATCCAACGACAAGATTTAAATGCTGTAGAAATAGGAGAAGCTTTATATATTTTAACCAAAAAGTATAAATTGACCCATGAAAAAGTGGCAGAAGCTTTGAGCATCAATAGAGTATCTGTAACAAATTTTATACGATTAAATGAATTACCAGAGGAAATTAAGGAAAGCATTCGTGAGAAAAAAATTAATTTTGGTGCAGCAAAGGCTATTTTGAGAGTGGAAAGTGATGCGGATAAAATAGATGTMACGAGAAAAGCGATAGCAAATAAATGGTCAGTTAGAGATATTGAAGAATATGTGAAGAAATTAAAAACACCCAAGGTAAAAACAGAAAAAAAAGTAATGGATGTTTTTTATAAAAATATTGAGGATAAATTGAGGGTAACTTTTAATACTAAGGTTACTTTAACAAAGTTAAAAGATAAGGGCAGAATAGAAATTGAGTATTATAATGATGAGGATTTGGAAAGAATTTTAGGGGTAATACAATAAATTTTGAGGAATAAATATGCAAATATTACAGGAAATTAATATAGTAATTTATATTCTGATTATACTACAAATAATTTTTTTGGTTTTCTTAATTTTTCTAACCGCTAAATTGGACTCAATTCAACAACAGTACAAAAAATTTATGAAGCCTAATAATTTGGATATGGAAGAACTGCTAGAAAGTTATGCTGAAGATGTAAAAATTACAAAAAATGAAACTCTGCTTATAAAGCAGGTGATAGAAGAGTTAAGAGAAAAGTTTAAAACTACTTGCAGAAAAGTTAGTGTTACTAGGTATAAAGCCATTGCAGATGTAGGTTCGGATTTATCGTTTGTAATCGCATTGCTAGATGATCAAAATGATGGGGTTATACTGAACGGAATTTACTCCCGCGATGGTTCTTATACTTATGCGAAGCCTATAGTTAATGGAAAATGTAAATATAGACTTTCGGCAGAAGAAGCAGTAACTTTAGAAGAAGCTATTATGAAAGATTAGTAATTCTGGCTATAATTGTGATAACAGCTATTTAGATAAGGAAGGATTAAAGAAATGTTATTAAGTAAACTTTTAGGCGAAAGATTTAAAGAAAAGCCTCAAGAAGCAAAAAGTATAAGTCATATTTTTTTACTTAGAGGAGGTTATATAAGACAAGTGGCTAATGGTCTTTTCACCATGCTATTACCAGCTCAAAAAGTTAAAGTTAATATAGAAAAGATAATTCGTGAAGAGATGAATAAAATTGATGGTCAAGAAGTAATATTTCCTGTTGTGCTTCCTGGAGAATTATGGCAAGAATCAGGCAGATTTGAAAGTGTAGGTTCTGAGCTTTTAAGAATGAAAGATAGAACTGATAAAGACCTAGTATTGGGTATGACACATGAAGAAGCTGCAGTGCATTTGGCAAGAAGCGAAGCAAAATCTTATACTCAATATCCGTTTATGATTTATCAGATTCAAACTAAATTTAGAGATGAGGCTCGCTCAAGAGGCGGACTTATTCGTGTTCGTGAGTTTACAATGAAAGACGCATATTCATTTCATACTTCTAATGAAGATTTAGATGCGTATTATGACAAATGTTTGAAAGCATATAATGAAATTTATAGAAGAACTGGAGTTCCTGAAGTAGTGTGTGTGGAATCTGATAGTGGAATGATGGGAGGAAACGTATCCCATGAGTTTATGCTACTTGCTGACATAGGTGAAGACACAATTGTGGTGTGTGATAGCTGCGGGTATATGTCTAACATGGAAGTTGCGACAGGAAAATTAGCTGCAGTTATGAAAGAAGAAAAGGCGATAGAGAAAATACACACTCCCAAGATGAATACTATTGCAGATATTGCAAAGTACTTTGGGGTTTCTGAAGAACATACTTTGAAGGCTGCAGTATATAATGTACAAGATAAAAGTGAGCCACTAGTGATCTTTATACGAGGAGATTTGCAGGTGAACATTGCAAAGGTACAAAAAATTGTTAAGGCCGCTATTACTCCTTATGAAGATTATGAAAATTGCGATTTGGCATTTGGTTTTATTGGACCATATAAAATGAATACAGATAAAGTTACAGTGATCTATGATAAATCGCTTAAAGATGAAACTAATTTAATTTGTGGAGGTAATGAAGCAGATTATCACTATAGTGGGCTGAATATGAATAGAGATTTGTCCGCGATTGAATATGTGGATGTTGCAGAAGTTAAAGAGGGGCAATGCTGTCCAAATTGCAATGGAAAATTAACATTTAAGCGAGGCATAGAAGTCGGCAATATTTTTAAATTGGGAACTAAGTATACTGATGTTATGAAGATGACATATGTAGATCAGGATGGAAAATCTAAGACTCCTATCATGGGTTGCTATGGAATTGGAGTAGGTCGGTTGATAGCATCAGCGATAGAAGCGCATCATGATGATTATGGTCCAATTTGGCCAATTAGTATTGCTCCATGGCAAGTTCATATATGTGCCTTGAAGTCTAAAACTATGGATATCAATGCAATTGGGGCAGAAATATATGGAAAACTTAGCCAAGAATTTGAAGTAATTTTTGATGATAGAGGTGCTGCACCGGGAGTTCAATTTGCAGATGCGGATTTGCTGGGAGTGCCAGTGAGAATTGTTTTGGGAGAGAAGAATTTAAAAAATGGCAATGTAGAAATAGTAACAAGAGACAAATCTATAAAAAAATTGATTGCCAAAGAAGATGTATACGAAGAGGTTGCTGCTATTATTAGAGAATTGCAACAGAGATTGTAAAAAAGTCCCTCATAAGAAAGGGACTATATACCAAATAAAGAGACTGTTATTAAATATGATGCAATGATGCCGGCAAGTGTGGCTAGTAGAGAACCGGACAGAGTATATCTGGTATCTTTAATATTGATTGTCATAAAGTATACGCTCATTGTGTAAAAAATTGTTTCTGTGCAAGCAAACATTATAGAGACCAGTCTGCCCATAAATGAATCTGGACCATAGTTTTTAAAAATGTCTAAAATTAATCCAGTAGAAGCGGAAGAAGATACAGTTCGCATTAGGGCGATTGGCACTACTTCCGGTGGAAAATCTGTAAATGATGTAATGATTGGCGATAAAATTTTTACGATGCCATCAAGTACCCCAGAGGATCTMAGCATTCCAACTGCAACGAGTAATGCGATTAGTGTGGGTAAAATTTTGATAGCTACATTTAATCCTTCTGTGGCTCCTTCTATAAAAACTTCAAATACGTCAACTTTYTTGAARAGACCATATGAAATAATAAAAATACAGACGCTAGGAATTATGTAATCTGATATATGCATTAAAATTGACATAGATTAGTTCTCCTTTGTATGCATAAATTTAGCAAAGGCTATTGCAACGATTGTAGAGACGAGTGTGGCAATAATTGCAGGTGCTACAATTTCTGTAGAATTAGCAGAGCCATATCCGTTTCTATATGAAACCATAGTTATAGGAATTAGCTGAATTGATGAAATATTTATAATAAGAAACATACACATGGCGTTGGTGGCACGAGACTTATTTTTGTTTAACTTTTGAAGTTCAACCATGGCTAAAAGTCCAGGTGGRGTTGCTGCCCAGCCTAGGCCTAAAAAATTTGCGATCATGTTTGTTGCTATGTATTTTCTTGCGGGATGATTTTTGGGAACATCCGGAAATAAAAAGTTTAATAGAGGAGTCATTTTTTTTGAGAGTGCATTGACTAGGCCTGATTTTTCTGCAATATACATGATGCCCATCCACATGCATAAGATTCCGGTGGTATCAAAACAGATTTTCACTGCCGTAACACTGGAATTGAGCATTTCTGTTGTGACAGCATTCATTTTATTTGTTGCCATCGCAATAACTACAGAAAATATACACATAAAACTCCATAAGTAATTTAGCATAAGTGAATCCTTCCTTTCAGTGTTTATTGTAAGGTCATTTTTTGGCGGCTTGTCCTATAAATATATGCGTAACTGCAGCTAAAAATAACTAATTGAAATTTACTTCTTTTGTATTTTGTTTTGTGTAATATATTACAAATCTACAAAATAAATTAAAATTTCCAAATTTTTTACAAAAATGGATTGACAATATGTGAAAAAAAAGTTATCATCTAATGTGACCAGAAATTACCAATGGGTTGAGGAGAGAGATTTATGAAACATACAGGAATTGTAAGAAAAGTTGATGAATTAGGAAGAGTAGTTCTGCCTATAGAATTAAGAAGAAATTTGGATATAAATATAAAAGATTCATTAGAAATTTTCGTAAACGAAGAGCAAATTATTTTGAAAAAATATGTTCCTGCAGATATATTTACTGGAAGTATGGAAGATCTAATAGATTATAGAGGGAAGAAAATTTCTAAGCAAACTATAATAGAGCTTGCCAATGTTGCAGGACTTAAAATAGCAGAATAAAATATAGTTATGCAAATATACAAAAGCTTATATATATGAAACTTTTTTTTACAAAACGAAAGTTAGAAGAATTGAATATTCTTCTAGCTCTTCATATAGTAACATTAAATAGATAATGAAATAACTATAAAAGTATTAATGATAGATTATTCAAAGGCTATTTGTTTCTAATATTTAATGGTATCGCAGAAGAAGCATTGGTTATAACTGTATCTAATGAAACTTCTGCAACTACATAAACTACAGCTGGTGAAGCTCTGATTCTGGTAACAACTGTATCTGATAAAACTTCGGTTAAATTTACATAAAGTTGATAATACTATGAACAGAGACAATTGGTAAAGGAGAGTAGTTATGATAGGATTAATTGGATGTGGAAACATGGGTGCGGCAATAATAAAAGGAGCAATAGCTAATGGTGCAGTGACTCCTGCCGATGTATGTGTATATGATATTTCGAAATTGGCAATTGATAAAATGATTGAATTGGGAGTAGAGATCTGCGTAAATAATCGAGAAGTGGTAAGCGAAAGTGATGTGATAATTCTAGCGACAAAACCTCAATATATCCCAGAAGTGTTAGCGGATTTGAAAGATGTGATGAATGATAAAGCACTGATTTCGATAGCCGCCGGAATTACAACTAAAGATTTAAAAGAAATGACAAACTCAGTGAGAATATTAAGAGTGATGCCAAATACTCCGGCCTTGGTTGGTGAAGGAGCTGCCGCATTTTCATTAGCGACGGATTTTACGAAAGAAGAGAAGGCATTAGCGGGAGGATTGTTTGCCGCTATCGGAACAATAGAGTGGATTGCCGAAGAATTGATGGATGTAATTTCTGGGTTTAGTGGAGCGGGACCGGCCTATGTTGCAATGATTTTGGAAGCAATGAGTGATGCTGCAGTAAAGCAAGGGTTGCCTCGAGTAACTGCATATAGATTGGCAGCGCAAACATTGCTAGGCAGTGCAAAATTGTTTATGGAATCAGGGATGAATCCTAGTCAAATGAAAGATATGGTAACATCTCCGGGAGGAGTGACGATTGTAGGTGTTGAAGCACTAGAACGAGGAGGTTTGAGGTACGCAATAATGAATTGTATTGATGCCGCAACAGAAAAAGCAATGCAAATGAGACCCAAATAATATCTGTATTATATAAAAAATATTAAAGCCCATTCTGTATCGAGAAGGGCTTTTTTATTAATCACAAGGAAACAGAGCTACTAAAGGGTACCAATAATCATGGTCGGCAGTAATAGTGGTAGCTGCTGTAATATCTATTTCTCTATCATCAATGTATTTTAAAGTGGACGGCAAAGTAATAGAATATAAATTGAAACACTGAAAAAATATATTACTATGAAGTCTTGTGACTCCCTCTGGAATGGATACAGATACTAAGGCGTGGCACTTACCAAAAGCATAAGACTCTATGTCTCGTATTGAACTAGGCAAATTTAGAACCGCTAAATTAATGCAGTTAAAGAAAGCACCTTCACCAATAGTAACTATATTATCGGGAATTGTTAATTCAGTGATAGAAGAACAGCGAATGAATGCGCGCGTTGCAATATAGGACATATTTTTTGAAAAGTATATGCTACGCAAGTTAATGCAATCAGCAAACGCTTGATCTCCGATGTCAGTAACATTATCCGATATTTCAACATGAGTGATTTCAGGGCAATCCCAAAATACTGAATCACTGATTAAAACAACATTCTTTGGAATTACAACGGAGCTTTGATCTCCGCGGTATTTAAGCAATACTCCTGCATTATTAAGTTCGAAAATTTTGGAATCAACTGTACTTTCAAAAGCTGGGGTTGTAGCGACCGGAATTGTAGAAACTGTATTTTCAGAAGCTGTACTTGTAGAAGCTGGAATTCTAGAAGCTGGGGTTGTAGCGACCGGAATCCTAGAAGCTGTATTTTCAGAAGCTGAGGTTGTAGCAACAGAAATTCTAGATGCTGTACTTTCAGAAGCTGATGTTGTAGCAACAGGAATCCTAGAAGCTGTATTTTCAGAAGCTGAGGTTGTAGCAACAGGAATTCTAGAAGCTGTACTTTCAGAAGCTGATGTTGTAGCAACAGGAATTCTAGAAGCTGTACTTTCAGAAGCTGATGTTGTAGCAACAGGAATTCTAGAAGCTGTATTGGCAGAATTTGGGATTTCAGCAACATGAATCGTAGAAGCTAGATTTTCAGAAGCTGAGGTTGTAGCAACAGGAATTCTAGAAGTTGTATTTTCAGAAGCTGATGTTGTAGCAACAGGAATCGCAGAGGCTGTACTTTCAGAAGCTGATGTTGTAGCAACAGGAATCCTAGAAGCTGTACTTTCAGAAGCTGAGGTTGTAGCAACAGGAATTCTAGAAGCTGTATTTTCAGAAGCTGAGGTTGTAGCAACAGGAATCGCAGAGGCTGTACTTTCAGAAGCTGAGGTTGTAGCAACAGGAATCCTAGAAGCTGTACTTTCAGAAGCTGAAGTTGTAGCAACAGGAATCGCAGAAGCTGGATTTGCGGAAGCTGATGTTGTAGCAACAGGAATCGCAGAAGCTGGATTTGCGGAAGCTGATGTTGTAGCAACAGGAATCGCAGAAGCTGGATTTGCGGAAGCTGATGTTGTAGCAACAGGAATCGCAGAAGCTGGATTTGCGGAAGCTGATGTTGTAGCAACAGGAATTCTAGAAGCTGTACTTTCAGAAGCTGGGGTTGTAGCAACAGGAATCCTAGAAGCTGTATTCTCAGAAGCTGGGGTTGTAGCAACAGGAATTCTAGAAGCTATATTCTCAGAAGCTGGGGTTGTAGCAACAGGAATTCTAGAAGCTGTATTTTCAGAAGCTGATGTTGTAGCAACAGGAATCCTAGAAGCTGTACTTTCAGAAGCTGAGGTTGTAGCAACAGGAATTCTAGAAGCTATATTCTCAGAAGCTGATGTTGTAGCAACAGGAATCGCAGAGGCTGTACTTTCAGAAGCTGGGGTTGTAGCAACAGGAATTCTAGAAGCTGAAGTTGTAGCAACAGGAATCCTAGAGGCTATACTTTCAGAAGGTGAGTTGTTAGCAACAGGAATCCTAGAAGCTGTACTTTCAGAAGCTGATGTTGTAGCAACAGGAATTCTAAAAGCTGTATTTTCAGAAGCTGATGTTGTAGCAACAGGAATTCTAGAAGCTGTATTTTCAGAAGCTGATGTTGTAGCAACAGGAATTCTAGAAGCTGTATTTTCAGAAGCTGAGGTTGTAGCAACTGGAATAGTAGAAATTGTATTTTCAGAAGCTAGGGTTGTAGCAACAGGAATTCTAGAAGCTGTATTTTCAGAAGCTGATGTTGTAGCAACAGGAATTCTAGAAGCTGTACTTTCAGAAGCTGAGATTGTAGTAACCCGAATCGTAGAAGCTGTATTGGCAGAATTTGGGATTTCAGCAACATGAATCGTAGAAGCTAGATTTTCAGAAGCTGATGTTGTAGCAACAGGAATCCTAGAAGCTGTACTTTCAGAAGCTGAGGTTGTAGCAACAGGAATCCTAGAAGCTGTATTTTCAGAAGCTGATGTTGTAGCAACAGGAATCCTAGAAGCTGTACTTTCGGAAGCTGATGTTGTAGCAACAGGAATCCTAGAAGCTGTACTTTCAGAAGCTGATGTTGTAGCAACAGGAATTCTAAAAGCTGTATTTTCAGAAGCTGATGTTGTAGCAACAGGAATTCTAGAAGCTGTATTTTCAGAAGCTGAGGTTGTAGCAACAGGAATTCTAGAAGCTGTATTTTCAGAAGCTGAGGTTGTAGCAACTGGAATAGTAGAAATTGTATTTTCAGAAGCTAGGGTTGTAGCAACAGGAATTCTAGAAGCTGTATTTTCAGAAGCTGATGTTGTAGCAACAGGAATTCTAGAAGCTGTACTTTCAGAAGCTGAGATTGTAGTAACCCGAATCGTAGAAGCTGTATTGGCAGAATTTGGGATTTCAGCAACATGAATTCTAGAAGCTGTATTTTCAGAAGCTGGGGTTGTAGCAACAGAAATTCTAGAAGCTATGTTCTCAGAAGCTGAGGTTGTAGCAACAGGAATCCTAGAAGCTGTACTTTCAGAAGCTGAGGTTGTAGCAACAGGAATCCTAGAAGCTGCACTTTCAGAAGCTGATGTTGTAGCAACAGGAATTCTAGAAGCTATATTTTCAGAAGCTGGGGTTGTAGCAACAGGAATCGCAGAAGCTGTATTTTCAGAAGCTGATGTTGTAGCAACAGGAATCCTAGAAGCTATATTTTCAGAAGCTGAGGTTGTAGCAACAGGAATTCTAGAAGCTGTACTTTCAGAAGCTGGGGTTGTAGCAACAGGAATTCTAGAAGCTGTATTTTCAGAAGCTGATGTTGTAGCAACAGGAATCCTAGAAGCTGTATTCTCAGAAGCTGATGTTGTAGCAACAGGAATCCTAGAAGCTGTACTTTCAGAAGCTGAGGTTGTAGCAACAGGAATTCTAGAAGCTGTACTTTCAGAAGCTGAGGTTGTAGCAACAGGAATTCTAGAAGCTGTACTTTCAGAAGCTGATGTTGTAGCAACAGGAATCCTAGAAGCTGTATTTTCAGAAGCTGAAGTTGTAGCAACAGGAATTCTAGAAGCTGTACTTTCAGAAGCTGAGGTTGTAGCAACAGGAATCCTAGAAGCTGTACTTTCAGAAGCTGAAGTTGTAGCAACAGGAATCCTAGAAGCTGTACTTTCAGAAGCTGAGGTTGTAGCAACAGGAATTCTAGAAGCTGTACTTTCAGAAGCTGAGGTTGTAGCAACAGGAATCGCAGAAGCTGTATTTTCAGAAGCTGGGGTTGTAGCAACAGGAATCCTAGAGGCTATACTTTCAGAAGCTGATGTTGTAGCAACAGGAATTCTAGAAGCTGTACTTTCAGAAGCTGGGGTTGTAGCAACAGGAATTCCAGAAGCTATATTCTCAGAAGCTGATGTTGTAGCAACAGGAATTCTAGAAGCTATATTGGCAGAATTTGGGATTTCAGCAACATGAATCGTAGAAGCTAGATTTTCAGAAGCTGAGGTTGTAGCAACAGGAATTCTAGAAGCTATATTTTCAGAAGCTGATGTTGTAGCAACAGGAATTCTAGAAGCTATATTTTCAGAAGCTGATGTTGTAGCAACAGGAATCCTAGAAGCTGTATTTTCAGAAGCTGAAGTTGTAGCAACAGGAATCCTAGAAGCTGTACTTTCAGAAGCTGATGTTGTAGCAACAGGAATCCTAGAAGCTGTACTTTCAGAAGGTGAGTTGTTAGCAACAGGAATCCTAGAAGCTGTATTTTCAGAAGCTGGGGTTGTAGCAACAGGAATTCTAGAAGCTAGATTTTCAGAAGCTGAGGTTGTAGCAACAGGAATCCTAGAAGCTGTACTTTCAGAAGCTGAGGTTGTAGCAACAGGAATCCTAGAAGCTGTACTTTCAGAAGCTGAGGTTGTAGCAACAGGAATCCTAGAAGCTGTACTTTCAGAAGCTGGGGTTGCAGCAACATGAATCGTAGAAGCTAGATTTTCAGAAGCTGATGTTGTAGCAACAGGAATTCTAGAAGCTGTATTTTCAGAAGCTGGGGTTGTAGCAACAGGAATTCTAGAAGTTGTATTCTCAGAAGCTGGGGTTGTAGCAACAGGAATTCTAGAAGCTAGATTTTCAGAAGCTGATGTTGTAGCAACAGGAATCCTAGAAGCTGTATTTTCAGAAGCTGAGGTTGTAGCAACAGGAATCCTAGAAGCTATATTTTCAGAAGCTGATGTTGTAGCAACAGGAATTCGAGAAGCTGTACTTTCAGAAGCTGGGGTTGTAGCAACAGGAATCCTAGAAGCTGTACTTTCAGAAGCTGATGTTGTAGCAACAGGAATTCTAGAAGCTGGGGTTGTAGCAACAGGAATCGCAGAAGCTGTATTTTCAGAAGCTGGGGTTGTAGCAACAGGAATCGCAGAAGCTGGATTTGCGGAAGCTGAGGTTGTAGCTTCTTGATTAGCAAGGGCTTTATTGGCAGTAATGCGATTGAGTTTTGCTAACAGATGTTCAAAGGTTGAAGCAACAGCGTCAATTTTGATATTATTTATAATATAAGTTACTAACTTTTGTAACTGCTCTTTATTAACAGTGGTATATTTGATTTTAAAATTATTTGTCATATTTTATCCTTTTTTTGTTATAATTTATAAAGCAATAATAACAAAATTTTCCAAAAAAGTAAAGTATAAAAATTAAAAAAGAGTAAGTTTATCAAAATTAGCCAGTGAAATAGATAAATCATTATTCAAAATAAAAATCCCTTCCTTTAGGTCTAAATTGTCAATATTCTGTATTGCAAAAAGAACTTGATGATTATAACTTTCTATAAAATGTAATTCACCAGGGATGTACGAAGATTTTACAATGTTGTTGAAAGTATTGTCATATACGCATAAAAAAATGTCGTGATCCTTTTCTTCGGTAAAAACAATGTATCGCTCTGATAAGAAAAGACAATCTAAAATATTACCAGATACTATTGGTTTAGGGGAGCGATAATAGTCATGGACATAATATAGAGTGGATATATCATTGTTTTTCTCAATAAATATGAAATTG
>NZ_ABEQ01000049.3 GCF_000171335.1 Candidatus Epulonipiscium viviparus | reverse complement strand
CTAGATTTTGTTGCAATGAAAAATAATCGCAGTAATCTTGCTCCAAAATAGCAGTAGTAATTTGTGAAAGCGTCAGGGGAGTTGGTATTTTAGATAATAAATAAAGAATAATTAATTTATCAGGCGTAGTATCTACCGGGTCATAAATCATTTAAAATATTCCTTTCCCTATTTTTATCATTATTTTATACTAAAAATTACAAATTCTCAACATGTTTTTTTGGTTGCAATGAAAAATTTATCAGATAAAGTCATTTATGTTGACAGACTATTGAAATGAGAGTATTATACAAAAGAAGAGTGACTTACATAATTTGAGGGGGGAAGGAAATGAAAAAATTTTTGTTTTGGATAATTAAGTGGTTGATAATAGCATTTGTACTGTTAGTGTGTATGGGACTAGTTAGGCAATATATAGGTGAAATTCCAGTAAAGGAAGAAATTAAAATTGCATATATATTATAATATGTAAAAATTTAAAACTGGAGTATTATATGACTACAATAATCTTTGCAACAACAAATGAACACAAAGTGAAAGAACTACAAGATAAGATAAAAGATTGGAATGTTAATATCATAAGCATGCTAGAAGCAGGTATAGATATTGATATAGAAGAAACTGGAACAACCTTTGAAGAAAATGCTAGACTAAAAGCTAAAGCGGTTTCTAAATATACTGATCAAATCGTTTTGGCAGATGATTCGGGATTGGAAGTTGATGCTATTAATAAGGAGCCCGGAATATATTCTGCGAGGTATTTGGGAGACGCAACATCTTATGAAGATAAAATGAACGACATTATTCGACGATTGAAAGGTGCTGCAAATAGAAGCGCAAGATTTGTGTGTGCTATGGCAATGTATCAAAATGAAAAAGAGCTTTGCTGCGTACGTGGCACTATAGAAGGATATATTGGTGACACGATAAAAGGCGCCGAAGGCTTTGGATATGATCCTTTCTTTTATATAGAAAATGGAAAATCTTTGGGAGAAATAAGCTTAGAAGAGAAAAATAAAATCAGTCATAGAGCTAATGCTATAAAAATTATTGGCGATAGGTATAAGCAATTGTGGCATTAGATCAAGTTATTTAGAATAAAATGAATTGGAATCTAAACGTATAAGGGAGGTTTTGTTATTGAAAATAATCGTGTTAACGGGGGGCGGAACAGCAGGGCATGTCACGCCTAATATTGCGCTGTTGCCGAAACTTAGAGCTGATGGATGGGATATTAAATATATTGGTAGCAAGCAGGGGATAGAAAAAGAATTGATTGAAAAGGAAGGAATCCCATACCATGCAATTTCCTCGGGTAAACTTAGACGATATTTTACACTTGAGAATGTGAAAGATCCTTTTAAAGTAATCTATGGTTTTGCAGAAGCACATAGCGTTCTGAAAAAAATTAAACCAGATGTTGTTTTTTCTAAGGGAGGTTATGTGAGTGTTCCGGTTGTTTTAGCGGCAAAAATGCTTAAGATTCCTGTAATAATTCATGAATCGGACATAACTCCAGGGTTGGCTAATAAAATTGCATCTAAAGGCGCAAAGAAAATTTGTGTAAATTTTCCAGAAACTTTATCTTATGTGGGAAAAAAAGGAATATTAACAGGAACTCCAATTAGAGAAGAATTGTTTGCAGGGAATAAGGCAAAAGGAAAGCGACTGGCTCAGTTGAAAAATGATAAACCAATTTTGTTAGTAATGGGTGGAAGCTTGGGTTCTGTAAAGGTTAATGGAGCATTGAGAGAATCTTTAGATGAGTTGCTTCAAACTTTTAATGTGGTACACATATGTGGTAAGGGAAATATAAATAATGAATATGATTGTAAAGCTGGGTACAAACAATTTGAATATGTAGGAGAAGAATTACCAGACATATTTGCGGCTGCCGACATAATGCTATCTCGTGCGGGTGCAAACGCGCTTGCTGAAATAGTAGCACTTGCAATCCCCAATGTGTTGGTGCCACTATCTAAACAAGCAAGCAGAGGTGATCAAATTTTAAATGCTGCATCTATGGAAAAGCAAGGATATTCAAAAGTGATACAAGAAGAAGACCTCAATAACGAATTACTAGTAGAAGCAATCAAGGATGTTTTTGCCAATAAAGATACCTATCGTAATATAATGCGTAAAAATAATAGCAACAACGGAACGATGAATGTGATCAACGTTATTAAAGAAGTTAGTAGTCCAGATCAAAAAACGAAAAAAGCATAAAAGCTATTTATTGGGATGAATTTTATTTGAGAGTAGTTTATAAAATTGAGTAGAGATTAGTTTTTTTAATGGGTGGATATTGCAGTCGAAATAATATGGCTGTGAATACCACTCTTTTTTTGTCCAATATTCTTCGTCGGTTGCTATMATATTTTGGGATAACACTTTTTGTAGCTGAAAATATATGAGACTTTTTAATGAAGGAGAAAATGTGTCTTTTGGAGATTTAAGATAAACAATCATTTGCTTGCATTCCGTTGCTGACACAGATTTGTGCATAGTTTGAATATTGCGACCTATGGATCCTGCGTTGATGGCRCCCCATTGTGTTACAACTAATTGCAGATACTTCAAAGTATGTTTAAGCCCAGATCCTTTGGTGGTTGCCATAACAATAATAGGTTTTCCGTAAAGCTCTGGTCTGTGAAACCATCTGCAAGTGCGGTCTATAAAAGTTTTRAAYTTACCAGAAATAGCTTGCATATAAACAGGAGAAGCCAAAATTATGCCATCGCATTCCACAAGCTTTTGCATAAGAAGGTCCGCATCGTCTTGGAGAACGCATTGGTTAGATAGAATACACTTTTCACAGCCGATGCATTCGCGTATATTATAATCGAATAAATTGATAATTTCCACATCGATGCCATAGTGATACAACACCTCGGCCGTATCATGAATCAAATTGTGCGTATATCGTTTGCGCCTACTACCATTTAGAGCAATAACTTTCATAAATGTCCTCCTCATAATTTGATATAAATAGCATTATCTAAAACAATATTTTTTATGCTACTATAAAAAAATGTATAGATTTTACAGCGAAAATATGCTAAATTTTTAAAATAAATCATAAAAAATTATATAAATTTTACAGCAAAAGTATGTTAAAATTCTAAAGTAAATTTACTTTGTGGAGGAAGTTATGCAAAAGAAACCTAATGTAATTATAATTTTAACTGACGACCAGGGTTATGGAGATATGGCAGCGCATGGAAATCCATGGCTTAAAACACCAAATCTCGATTGGTTAAATGACAACGCAATTAGTTTAGAAAGCTTTCATACAGATCCACTGTGCGCGCCATCGAGGGCAGCATTGATCTCGGGAAAATATTCATTTGGAGCTGGGGTTTATTCTACTCTAAATGGACGATATTATATGGATCCTAATATAAAAACGATTGCTAACTATTTTAAAGATGGAGGCTACGCAACGGCTATGTTTGGCAARTGGCATCTGGGAGATGTGTATCCATATAGGCCAGAAAACAGAGGCTTTGATGTTGCAACCATTTTTGGTGGAGGAGTAATTGGAGAGACGCCCGATTATTGGAATAACGACTATTTTGATGACACGTATCAGGTGAATGGAAAGAACACAAAGTTTGAAGGATATTGTACAGACGTATGGTTTGATTCTGCAACAAAGTTTATAGATGATCAGTTAGCTGCAACCAAGCCGTTTTTCTGCTATCTACCCACTAACGCACCGCATGGACCGTTTAATATAGCGCCATCATATTATCAAAAATATATAGACATGGGAGTTCCGCCAAAGCGAGCAAAGTTTTTTGGAATGATAGAAGGTATAGATGAAAATATCGGAAAGCTTATGGATCATTTGCGTGCTAAAAATGCATTCGATGATACAATCATTATATTCTTTGGTGATAATGGCACTGCAACAGGATGCGATACGGATAAAAATGGTTGGGTAAAAGATGGGTTTAATGCTGGAATGAGAGGTAAAAAAGGCACGACATATGAAGGTGCACACAGAAATACTTGCTTTATAACTACGCCAAAAAATATTTTGGGAGAAGCGAGAAAGGTGTATGGACTGACTGCTCAATTTGATTTGCTACCAACTTTGATAGATATTTGTGGGTTGCCAGAAGGAGAAAATTTGGACGGAGTAAGCATGGCGCAGGCACTGAAAGCTGGAGAAACGCATCTAAATGAGGATCGTGTAATAATGATTCATAATATGCAATTAGATATGCCGCAAAAATATAAAGATTATACGGTGCTCAAAAATAACATGAGATTGGTACGCCCGCTGACGAATGAATCAAATCCGATGCTGCGAGGATCGTTTGGCTCTAGCAAAGATGTCAATCCAGAAATATACAATATAGATAAAGATTTATATGAGGAGCACGATTGCTATGAGGAAAATCAAGAACTAGCGATAGAGCTTACAAGATGCTATGAAGAATGGTATGATGATAGGCTGCAAGAAGCGATGAAGTTTAAGCCATTCTTTTTGATGAAGAATCAGCCGATAACAATGACTGCCCATGCGTGGCATGAATGTACAAAGATGACATTTAGCCAAAGGCAGATCAGAGAAGGTGTGGATAGTAATGGGTATCTGGTTATAGAAGTTGTGGATCCGGGGACGTATAAATTTGAGCTTAGACGATATCCGAGAGAAGCGGATCTGGCGCTTGCTGCTAGTTGTGAAGAGCTACCAGCTACGGAATGCATAGCGGATGGGGAAAAGGCTGGAAAAATTTACAATATAGTTGCAGCAGACATTAGAGTTGCGAGTGAGAAAAAAGAAAGTACAGTTGCGGAGGGAGCCAAAGAAGTAGTATTTGAAGTAAATTTAACAGAAGGAATGCATCACCTGCGCACGAGATTTTTCTTAGAAAATGGAAAAAGTATTGGGGCATATTATGTATATGCAGAGAAAGTGGACTAGGTTGCTAGAGGAAGGAGCAAAACTATGACAGATAGAGAAATAGTAAGAGACTTGGCAAAGCAAGTTGCGGAATTGGCCAATGAACCGAGAATAGTTAAGTTGAAAGATGAGTGGATTGCGCATAATGATTTGCACCCGAATGCTCGCCCATTAATATTAGCACAGCCAGATGCTAGTTGCTGGGATGAGCTGGTGCCTACAAGTGGTTTAAAATGTAAGGAGCCTAGATTTAGACAATACGAAAGAAAGTTGCAAAAAGATATTTATGGAATGAAATATATTAAGGATGACGCGCCTTATACTGCAACATTTCCGGTGCCATATGCAACTAAAATTTCAGCGTATGGCCCATTTGTGGCAGAAGCCGAAAAAACAGAAGTTAAAGGTGGAAGCTATCATTACAAAAAATTGATCGATAATATAGAAGAAGATTTTGATAAGCTCGAATTTAGAACAATTACGCATGACGCCGAAGCTAGTGCTAAAGCAAAGAATGCTGCAGAAGAAGTCTTTGGAGATATACTAAATGTGGAGCATCGGGGAGAGCAGTGCTGGACATATGGAATTACCTGGGAAGTAATTAAGCTGATTGGGTTAGAAGACCTGATGCTAAATATGTATGACGATCCTGAGGGGCTACACAAGCTGATGGGKTGGTTTACGCAAGAGCATCTAAACTTTTTACAGCAAATGAAARATTTGGGGATTTTGAATCCAAACCACMRGGACATCGCTATTGGATCTGGTGGATATGGCTGGACAGAGCAGTTGCTTCCAGCGGATTGGGACAGAAGTAAAGGTTTGGATACGATGCAAAAGTGGGGTTTTTCTGAGAGTCAAGAAACAGTTGGAATCTCGCCAGACATGTTTGCAGAATTTATTTTTCCGTATCAACTACCGATTTTAGAAAAATTTGGCCTAAATAATTATGGATGTTGCGAACCTCTAGAAGGTAGATGGAAATATGTTAGCCAAATTCCAAGATTGCGAAGAGTTTCGGTATCGCCATGGAGCGACATATATAAGATGCGAGATCTGCTAAAAAAGGATTATATATATAGCAGAAAAGTGAGTCCGTCATATTTTTGTGTGGGGTTTGAAGAAGAAGCTCTAAAACGAGAATTGAACGAAATATTTAGCATAGCAAAGGATATACAGTTGGAAGTAATTCTAAAAGATGTGCGTACAGTTCAAAATGATCCTACGAGATTTGCAAAGTGGGTACAAATGGCGCGCGAGGCTGCAGCGAAATAAGATTATTATATTGCAGGGGTAGCAAAAGCAATCAGTGCTGCAAAAGCTGCCTCCGCAGTAGTAATCAAAATTATTGTCTATTCTCCAAATACTTTGTACAATCGATCGAGTGCCTCTATAACGATGGATTTTGGACACGCAATGTTCATTCGAATAAAGCCGGTGCCAGATTGTCCAAACATAGTGCCGCTTTCTAAAATGAGGTGTGCCTCGTTTGCTATTTTTTCGAGCAATGTTTGGTTTTCGATGTTATAATCACTAAAATCGATCCAAGTTAAATAGGTTCCCTCGGGCTTTACAAATTTAAGGCGAGGCAATTTATTTTTGATGAATGTATCCATGTAATCTAGGTTTGCATCTAATGCTTCATTGACAGCAAGAACCCAGTTTTCAGATTCGTTATATGCCGCTATTGTAGCTGCAGATGCAAATGGTGAAATATCTATCTTGCCTGTATAAGCATTTAGTTGCTCACGCATTGTTGCATCCGAAATGACTAGGTTGGTAATTTGCAATCCTGCGACGTTAAAAGTTTTGGTAACAGCGGTGGCAACGATTAGTTTTGCAGTAGAGTCGATATTTAATGCAGAAGTGAATGTTGCAGATGCTCGAATCAAATCACAGTGAATTTCATCTGAAAATATGATTACGTCATGCTTGGCACAAATGTCAAGTAATCGTTTGGTATCTGCAGGTGGCCAAATTTGACCTATTGGATTATGCGGATTGCAGTAAATAAAGATTTTGGTATTAGGGTCTTTACATTTTTTTTCAAAGTCCTCAAAATCTATGCTATAGTGATTGTTGTCATCCTTTATAAGGTTATTGTTGATAACAGTTCGGTTAGTTTCCAAAATTTGAGCTTGAAAAGGATAGTATACAGGAGGTTGAATAATAACTCCGTCACCCTCTTTGGTAAAGGCACGCAAGCAGTTTCGAAGAGCAATAACGGTGCCAGGATTGAACACTAGCCAGCTGGGATCTATTTGCATGTTATGTCTTCTGCTATACCAATCAATAATACTATCGAAATAATCGGCAGTTCTTGAGGTATATCCAAATATAGCCTTATCAACTCGTTTGTGTAGTGCTTCAAGTATTGCTGGCGCACAGGCAAAGTCCATATCAGCAACCCACATAGGTATGGAATCATCAAAGCAATTCACGTTTAATATGGATTTAATACACGATTTATCGACTTTTGATGCAGCGGTGTCATTTCGGCTTACGATAGTTTGTAAATCATACATATGCAAAACCTCCAATTTCTTAATCAAAGTATTCTTTATACCAYACAAGAAACATAAAGACTGTCCAAATTTTTCGACTATTATCTTTTTTGTTAAGTTTATGCTCATCTAGTAATTGCATAAGAGGGGCTTCGTTGAAAAATTTCTTGCTGTTGTCACTGACAAACTCGGTTTTTACAATATTAAAATATTTTTCTTCTTTAAGCCAGATGCGAATAGGAACAGGAAATCCTAATTTCTTCTTCTTTGCTGTTGCATCGGGCATGTTTTTGTTCGCAGCTAAACGCATCGCATACTTGGTAGTATCCTTAGTGATACGATACTTTAAGGGAATTTTAGTAGCAATATTGAGCACTTCTTTGTCCAAAAATGGTACGCGAAGCTCGAGAGAATTGGCCATACTCATTTTGTCGGCTTTTAGAAGAATATCTCCGACCAACCACATGTGCATGTCTAGATATTGCATTTTTGTTACGTCACTTTTGTTGAAGACTTTTTTATAGATTGGCTTTACAAATTCAAAAGGAGACTTGGCGCTAGTTGTTATGCTTAGCAAATTTTTGCGCTCTTCTTCAGAGAATATAAAAGCATTGCCTATAAAGCGTTCTTCTATTGTTTTGGCACCTCGTATAAGAAAGTTTTTGCCCTTAAAGGAGAATGGCAAAGCGGTCGCTATTTTAGCAAATAAAGACCGAAAATATAGCGGAAGCTTGTGATACGTGGCGTTATCTACTGGCTCTTTGTATATATTATAGCCTCCGAATAATTCATCTGCACCTTCGCCAGAAAGCACAACTTTAACATGCTCGCTTGCCAATTTACTCACAAAATATAGCGCGACGCAGGATGGGTCTGCCAATGGCTCATCCATAAAATATTGAATTTTGGGCAAAACATCCCAATACTCTTCCTTGGTTATCACTTTGCTAAAGTTTTCGATGCCGATCTTATCAGAAAGATCCTTTGCGTAGTCTATTTCGTTATATTTTTCATGATCAAATCCCACGGTAAAAGTTTTATCTCCATTAAAGCATGTGGCGACATAGCTAGAATCTACTCCGCTTGATAAAAAACAGCCAACTTCAACATCGCTAATTTTATGAGCAGCAATAGAGCCTTTGATGGTTTCGTCTATTTGGTTTACAAAGTCATCTAAATTGCCATCTTTTTCGTTAAAAATAGGTTCCCAATATCTGGTAATAGTAAGCTCGTTATCTTTTAGAGTAAAGAAATGACCAGGAGGCAATTTTTTTATTCCCTTAAAAAACGTATTGCTAGGTGGTGAATATTGAAAAGTTAAATATTGCTCCAAAGTTTTTTCGTTCAAAATTTTAGGTACTTTTGGGTATTCTAAAATAGATTTGATTTCGGAACCATATACAAATAAGTCATCTTTTTTATAGTAATAAAGAGGTTTAATTCCAAAAAAGTCTCGAGCACCAAATAAAGTTTTTTCCACATTATCCCAAATTACAAAGGTAAACATCCCTCGTAGATAAGATAACAGGTTGGTGCCGTATTCTTCGTAACCATGAACAAGTACTTCGGAATCGGTATGAGTTTTAAATGTATGTCCTTTTTCAATAAGTTTTTCTCTAATGTGTTTATAGTTATAAATTTCTCCGTTAAAAGTTAAAACAAATCGCTTATCTTCATTATATAGGGGTTGTGAACCATCAGCAAGATCTATGATACTTAGTCGTCTAAATCCTAGTGCCGCTACTTCATCAATATATTCTCCACTACTATCTGGTCCCCTATGAATAATCTTATTCATCATATTTGATAGAGTGTCTTGCTTTTCTACAAAGTTGTTATCTACAAAGCCACAAATTCCACACATATGTATGGCCCCTTTCTCTGCTTAATTATATTTACACAATCCTTTACATTATAGCCAAAAATTTTTAAATTGAAACAATATTGAGAAATTATTTCTGGATAAAAAATCTTCCCTTATGTAGTATAGTACTAAAAAAGAAGTTTTATTCAAAATATTAGCGTAATTGCATCGGGGGGCAATTGTTTTGCTGTTGCCAAAAGCATATCCTTTTGCTATAATGGGGCTAAAAAAAGGAATAATTATGAAAATTATATTGATAGCAGGGCCGACGGCTTCTGGAAAAACGGATACTAGCGTATTGCTTGCAAAGAAAATTGGAGGAGAAGTTATATGTACTGATTCAATGCAAATTTATAAAAATATGGATATTGGTACAGCCAAAGTAACAGTACAAGAGATGGACGGAGTTGCGCATCATATGATGGATAGGTTAGACCCTCATGAAAACTGTTCTGTTGCTTGGTTTAAGGCCGAAGTAAAAGAGCATATCGCAGAAATTTCGAGTAGAGGAAAAATTCCAATCTTGGTGGGAGGCACCGGATTTTATATCAATGCTATTTTATTTGATACCATTTTTGATGAAAATACTGATAGAGAATATAAATCAGAGTTGGAAGCGTATTATAGAGAACATGGGCAAGCAGCACTGTTTAGTAAATTAATGGAAATTGACCCAGAAAGTACCAAGGTGATACACCCAAATAATATAAAAAGAGTGATTAGAGCAATAGAATATTTTTATCAAAACAACGAGCCAATTTCGAAACATAATAAAGAAGAAAAAAATAAACGYATCGCAAATGTTTCGCCGTATGATTATAGCTTCTTTGCACTAAATATGGATCGAGCCACATTATATGAGAGAATCAACAAACGAGTAGATGCGATGGTGGAGCGAGGTTTGTTTGCAGAAGTGGAAAAGTTGTTTGCTAAAGGGTTGCCAGAAACGTGTGCTGCCATTCAAGCAATTGGCTACAAAGAGCTGTACCCATATTTTAGAAAAGAGATTTCACAAGAAGATGCCATTACACTGCTAAAGCGAAATACTAGACGATTTGCAAAGCGTCAATTAACCTGGTTTAATAATCAATCTAATCCAATTTTTATAGAAGTTGATAAATTTGGGTTTAATTCTGAAAAAATAGTAAATACTATGATTGAATTATCTAATTTAAGGGAATACTAACTAGTATCAGCTATGCTGGAATACTCTGCTGCTATATCGATAGAGGATAGTTGGATTATAAAAGTAGATATTCAATTTAGGACTGTTAAATTCACCGTAGAGATTTTAGAATTTCTATGCGTAGATTTTGATGAAGGGGTGTTTAATATGGTGGGGGTCAAAATAAGTGGTATAGGCAGTGCAAGACCTGAAACTATTCTCACAAATGATGGACTAGCCAAAATAGTTGAAACTTCTGATGAATGGATTACAACTAGAACTGGTATAAAATCTCGATATATTTCTAATGGAATTTCTACTACAGATCTTGCTGTAGAAGCTGCTAAAAAAGCAATGGCAGAGGCCAATATATCAGCAAAAGATATTGACATGATTATAGTGGCGACTTTAACACCAGATTTGTTTATGCCAAGTGCGGCTTGTATGGTGCAAATAGAGCTTGGAGCTACAAATGCAACGGCGTTTGATATAGGCGCTGCTTGTAGTGGATTTGTATATGCATCTAAGATAGCCACAAATGCTATTCGTTGCGGAACTGAAAAAGTTGTATTGGTTATAGGAGCTGAGGTTTTAAGTAAAGTTGTAGATTGGAAAGACAGAAATACGTGTGTGCTATTTGGTGATGGTGCGGGTGCTGTTGTATATGAAGCAACTGATGTTAATAAAGTATTAAGTATATACACGCAAAGCGCAGGAAATATTAATGCACTTTCGTTAGATGGATTTCCGGTTAAAAATTGTTTTACAGAAGCTGCAGAGCCAAAAACTGAATCTTATATAAAAATGGATGGGCGAGAAGTTTACAAATTTGCAATTGCCGTCGTGCCACTATGTATAGAAAAAGTTTTAGAAAATACGGAATTTACTGTTGCAGATGTAGATCATTTTATATTACACCAAGCAAATGAGAGGATTCTCGATACTGCGGCCAAGAAAATCAATATAGATAAGTCTAAGTTTTTCAAAAATCTCGATAAATATGGAAACACATCTGCCGCTAGCATTCCGATTGCACTAGATGAAGCAAAGGCGAACTTTAAGGCAGGAGACAAGATTATTATGGTAGGTTTTGGAGGCGGGCTAACTTGGGGCAGTATTTTGTTTGAGTGGTAGAGTTCTTAAGAGGCTATGGGCCGTTAAGATAAATAATAATTGTTACATTATAAGGAGGAAATTGAAATGGTATTTGAAAAATTACAAGAGATTGTTGCGGATAAATTGGGGATTGAAGCAGAAGAGGTGAAGTTAGAATCTAGCTTAAAAGATGATTTAGAAGCTGATTCACTAGATATTGTGGATATTGTTATGAGCATCGAAGAAGAGTTTGAAGTGACTATTGAAAGCGAAGATGAAGAGCACATCAAAACTATTGCGGATGTTGTTAAACTTATTGAAACTAAGCAAAAATAATTTGGAGGTAGGGTAATGAATAGTATTTGCAAAATGCTAGGCATAAAATATCCAATCTTTCAGGGAGCGATGGCGTGGATTGCAGATGCAGACCTCGCCGCTGCAGTTTCCAATGCAGGAGGATTGGGTATAATTGCTGCTGGAAATGCACCTGGAGACTGGGTTAGAGATGAGATTAAAAAATGTAAAACTTTAACAGACAAGCCTTTTGGAGTAAATATAATGTTACTTAGTCCATATGCTGACGAAGTGGCTAAAGTTGTATTAGAAGAAAAAGTGGAAATTGTGACGACAGGCGCTGGAAATCCTGCCAAATACTTAAAAGAGTGGCAAGAGAGTGGAATGAAAGTTATGCCATTAGTACCATCTGTTGCTCTTGCAAAAAGAATGGAAAAATTGGGAGTCGATGCAATAGTTGTAGAGGGAACAGAAGCGGGAGGACATATCGGCGAATTGACTACTATGGTGCTCGTACCTCAAGTGGTTGACGCTGTGAAGATTCCTGTAATAGCTGCGGGCGGAATAGGAGATGGACGTGGCTTTGCGGCAGCTCTGATGCTAGGTGCTGTCGGAGTTCAAGTGGGTACTAGATTTTTGGTGGCAAAAGAATGTAACGTGCATCAAAATTATAAGGACAAAGTTATTAAAGCCGCAGATACGGATGCGGTGGCCACAGGAAGAAGCACTGGACACCCGGTTAGAAGTTTAAAAAACAAGATGACTAGAGAATTTCAAAAGCTAGAAAAAGCAAATGTAGACATCGAAGAGCTAGAAAAAATAGGCGCTGGTGCGCTACGAGCTGCAGTTGTCGATGGGGACGTTACTAATGGAAGCGTAATGTCTGGGCAAATAGCCGGAATGATAACAAAGGAGCAGTCTGCAAAAGAAATTATAGATGATTATTTAACTGGATTACAAGCAGTAATCAGCAAAAGTAGTGAAATGATAGATTTTGAAATATAAAGAGGTGTAATGGTGAAAAAGGCATTTTTATTTTCTGGTCAAGGAGCTCAGTATCCTGGTATGGGAAAAGATTTGTATGATAAGTTTGGAGAAGCCAGACGGATTTTTGATAAGGCAAACGAAATTTTGGGTTGGGATGTAAAAGAAGTATGCTTTACTGATGCAAATGGGTTATTAAATAAAACTAAATATACTCAGCCGGCTTTGTTTACAACCACGATGGCAGCATATTATGTGGCAATAACTCATGGAATAACAGCGGACGCATTTGCAGGATTCAGCTTAGGTGAAATTACGGCGTTGGTGGCGAGTGAAATTTTGAGCTTTGAAGATGGGCTAAGGATTGTTAATCTCAGGGCTAGATTTATGGATAAAGCCGCAGAAGTAACAAAAGGCGGAATGAGCGCTGTTATCGGGCTATCTCCAGAAGATGTGACAGAAGTTTGTAAACAATTTGATGAAGTGATCGTGGCAAACGATAATTGTCCTGGACAAGTGGTAATTTCTGGAAAAATAGACGAAATCGAAAAAATTTCTGCAGCTCTAAAAGCGAAAGGTGCCAAAAGAGTTCTTCCGTTAAAAGTGAGTGGAGCATTTCATAGTAATTTGATGCAAACAGCGAAAAATAAGTTAGCCATTGAGTTGAAAAAATTTACGTTTCAAGAACCGACTACAAAAATAGTGAGCAATGTGAGCGCAGATTATATGACTAAAGAAGATGCAATAAACTTTTTGCCTCAGCAAATTACAACGGGAGTTCGGTTTAGAGAAAGTATTAATAGACTTATTGCAGATGGATTTGATGTTTTTATAGAAATTGGTGTGAAGAAAACATTGGTGGGATTTGTAAATAAGATTTCCAAAGATGTAAAAACGTTTAATATAGAAGATAGCCAAAGTTTAAAACATACCATAGAAGCATTGAAGGAATAAAATATAAAAATAGCTACAGCAAATGAGACTATGACAAATAGTTATGTATATGCTGTGGCAATTACTTTGACAGCGAAAGGAAAGATATTGATGCTTACAGGAAAAGTGGCTCTAATTACAGGGAGTGGCAGAGGAATTGGAAAGACTATTGCTCTAACTTTTGCAAAAAATGGAGCAGATGTAGTAATAAATTATCCAATAGATTCTCTTAAAGATGAAGCAGATGGAGTTGTGGATGAAATTAAGGCACTCGGCGCACGAGCTGTTGCATTGAAAGCRAATGTTGCAGATTTTAATGAAGCAAAGGCATTAATAGATGGGACAATTGCAGAGTTTGGAAAGTTGGATGTTTTGGTTAATAATGCAGGAATTACGAGAGACCAGCTATTGCTTAGAATGACAGAAGAAGATTTTGATCAGGTAATAGCAATCAATTTGAAAGGTGTCTTTAACTGTACCAAACATGCCGCACGACCTATGTTAAAAACAGGTGGAAGTATCATAAATATGAGTTCTGTTGTGGGGTTAGTGGGCAATGTTGGGCAGCTAAATTATTCGGCATCAAAGGCTGGGCTGATAGGAATTACAAAATCGACAGCAAAAGAGTTTGCTAAAAAAAATATTCGTGCAAATGCAATTGCGCCAGGATTTATTGAATCTGATATGACAAAAAAATTGTCTGAGAAGGTTATAGAAGCTGCTCTTACAAATATTCCGATGAACAAATTTGGGAATGTTCAAGATGTTGCTAATGTGGCATTATTTTTGGCAAGCAATTTATCAAGCTATGTAACAGGTGAAGTAATAAGAGTAGATGGCGGAATGGTAATGTAAACCAACCGGCCAGAGGAGGTCAATATGAGTAAGCATAGAGTAGTGGTGACAGGGCTTGGTGCAGTAACTCCGATTGGTATTACTGTGGAAGATTTTTGGGAGAACATAAAACGTGGTAAATGTGGAGTTGCAGAGATTACAAGATTTCCTCTAACAGATGAGTATAAGGCCAGATTGGCAGCGGAAATAAATGATATAGACTTCACGAAGTATATTCCCAAAAAGGAATTAAAGCGATTAGATCGATTTGCTCAATTCGGAATATATGCGTCAAAAGAAGCGTTAGAAAATTCTAAGTTGGATATGGAAAAAGAAGATGCCGCTCGTGTAGGAATTATTTTAGGTTCGGGAATTGGTGGATTAGAAACTTTGGAAACGCAGATAATTAATTTGCATGAAAAAGGTGTAAAGAGAGTTTCACCATTTACAATCCCAATGGCAATTGCAAACATGGGCGCAGGAAATAGCGCAATTCATTTGGGTACGAAAGGAATATGTACTTCTGTTGTAACAGCATGCGCATCGGGAACTCACTCGATAGGAGATGCGTTTAGAGCATTACAAAACGGTGAAAACGATGTAATATTTGCAGGTGGCGCAGAAGCAACGATTACAAAAACTGGTATAGCCGCATTCCAAGCGCTCACTGCTCTTAGCACGAGCACGGATGTCACTCGCGCATCGATTCCGTTTGATAAAGAACGAAGTGGATTTGTAATGGGCGAAGGCGCAGGAGTTTTAGTATTAGAAACCCTAGAGCATGCACAAGCCAGAGGCGCAACGATTTTGGCAGAAGTAATCGGTTATGGAGCAACAGGAGATGCGTATCACATTACAACCCCAGCACCAGGAGGCGAAGGTGCCGCTCGTTGTATGCAGATGGCGCTGGATGATGCACAAMTTGCTGCAGAAGAAATTGGGTATATCAATGCACATGGAACAAGTACAGAATACAATGATAAATATGAAACCCAAGCCATTAAGACTGTTTTTGGAGATGACACAAAAGTTCTAGTGGGCTCAACCAAATCTATGACAGGGCACTTGCTAGGTGCGGCAGGAGCAATCGAGGCCATCGTGGTTGTGAGGGCGTTAGAAGAAGGATTTATTCCTCCTACGATTAATTTGCAAGTTCCAGATGAAGAATGCGATTTGGACTATGTGGCAAACGAAGGTCGAAAGAAAGATATTAAGTATGCTATGAGCAATTCATTAGGTTTTGGAGGGCATAATGGTAGTCTGATATTTAAAAAATGGGAAGGAAAATAAAATGACGATAGATGAGATCAAAAGTTTGATGAATGAGTTTAAGAGATCTGAGTTGACTGCTCTTAAGATTAGGCAGGGTGAATTTGAGTTAGAATTGAAAAAAGAATCTGCAGTGACTCCRTTTATGCCTCCGGCTCAGAATCAGTTGGCAATCCCCGCAGCACCGCCAAGCATGTTTGCGCCACCTATTGCAGAGCCCGTTCAGAAAAAGTCTACCAAATATTTTCGGTCGCCAATGGTGGGTACTTTTTATAAGGCACTTTCTCCCGATGCCAAGCCGTTTGTATCGGTGGGAGATAAAATAGAAAAAGGCACTGTAGTCTGCATTATAGAAGCCATGAAACTTATGAATGAAGTAGAAGCGGATAAAGAGGGGACTATAATAAAGATACTTGTAGAAGATGGGCAAATGGTTGAGTTTGATCAGCCAATTTTGGAGCTAAGTTAAGAGGAGGTTGTTATGTTAAATATAAAGCAAATTATGGAAATATTGCCTCATAGATATCCTTTTTTATTGGTAGATAAAGCCGAGATTCATGAAGATGGACAAGGAGTGACGGGATATAAAAACGTAACAATGAACGAGCAATTTTTCTGCGGACATTTTCCGGAATATCCTGTAATGCCTGGAGTATTAATTATAGAGGCGCTGGCTCAGGTGGGCGCTATTGCGATTTTATCGTGTGATGAGTTTAAGGGYAAGCTTGCGTTTTTTGGCGGAATAAATAAGGCAAAATTTAAGAGGCAAGTAAAACCYGGAGATGTGTTAAAGTTGGAGTGTAGAATAATTAAGCAAAGAGGGCCAGTAGGTATTAGTGATGCGGTGGCGACAGTTGATGGAAAAGTAGTTGCTAAGGCAGAGTTAACATTTGCTATTGGTGAAGGTGAATAGATGTTTACAAAAATCCTTATAGCCAATAGGGGTGAAATTGCACTTAGAATAATTAGAGCATGTAGAGAGATGAATATCAGAACAGTTGCAGTATATTCTACTATAGATAAGGATTCGCTACACCTATCTTTTGCAGATGAAACAGTTTGTATAGGAGGCGCTCAATCCAAAGATAGCTATTTAAATATAGAAAATATAATTAGTGCCGCAATATGTACAGGAGCCGATGCTATTCACCCCGGCTTTGGATTTTTATCTGAGAATGCGAAGTTTGCTCGAATTTGTGAAGAGTGTAATATTACGTTTATTGGTCCAAACTATAAAATGATAGAAAACATGGGAGATAAAGCATCGGCAAGAAAGCTAATGATAGAAGCGGGGGTTCCGGTGGTGCCGGGTTCAAAAGGCGTGGTTTCTAGTACGCAACAAGCTCTGGTAGTGGCAAAGGAAATTGGATACCCTGTGATGCTGAAGGCTTCGGCTGGTGGTGGTGGACGCGGAATGCGAATTGTTTTTGTAGAAAAAGATCTGGAGAGTGCATTTTTGAGTGCCAGTACAGAAGCATTGGGCGCATTTGGTGACGGAAGTATGTATATGGAAAGGTATGTGCAGAATCCGCGTCATATTGAGTTTCAGATATTGGGTGATAATTATGGAAACATTGTACACCTAGGAGAGAGAGACTGCTCAATGCAACGTAGGCATCAAAAGGTAATGGAAGAAGCGCCGTCTCCGTTTATCAGCAAAGAAATGCGCGTAACAATGGGTGATGCGGCAATTAAAGCGGCAAAGGCMGTAAACTATCGAAATGCAGGAACGGTTGAATTTATTGTGGACAAAGATGGCAACTTCTATTTTATAGAAATGAACACTCGTATTCAGGTTGAGCATCCTATAACAGAAATGGTAACAGGTTTGGATCTGATAAAAGAACAAATCAAGATTGCTATGGGCCAAAAATTGACGTTTGAGCAAAAGGATATTTGCATAGGTGGAGTGGCTATAGAGTGCAGAATTAATGCAGARAACCCAGAGAAAAATTTTAGACCATCCCCAGGCAAGATCACAGCATTGTATTTTCCGGGTGGTAAAGGTGTACGAATTGATTCGCATATATATCAGGACTATGTGATTCCGCCAACGTATGACTCTATGATTGCAAAAATTATTACGCTGGGTAGAACGAGAGAAGAAGCATTGAGCATTATGAAGCGTGCGTTGAGCGAAACCGTGATAGAAGGTGTGGATAGTAATATAGAATTTCAACTAGATCTTTTGCACACAGCGGCGTTTGAAGAAGGCAATTTCGACACAACTTTTATTGAGAAAAACTTAGAGAAAATTTTGGGGAGGTAATAATAAATGTTTCAAAGTTTAAGTACTAGACAGAAAAAATATCAAAATAACCCCCAAAAGGGTAATACAAAAATTGAGATACCCGAAGGTATGTATATAAAATGTGCCTCTTGTAAGAAAAGCGTATATGTGAAAGATCTGGGAGAAACGATAGGGGTGTGTCCTAATTGTGGAGGATATTTTCCTATTTCTGCTAGGGTGCGTATTAAAAGTATTGTAGACAAAAAAACGTTTAATGAGTTCGACAAGCAAATGACCACCAATAACCCCTTAGGCTTTGATAGCTATGAAAAAAAATTGGAAGATTATATGCTAAAAACAGAAGAAATAGAAGCTGTAATCTGCGGAGAAGCTGCAATAAACGGAATGAAATGCGTAATTGCAGTAATGGATGCGAGGTTTATGATGGGAAGTATGGGAACAGTAGTTGGAGAAAAGATCACCCGTGCTATTGAATATGCAACAAAGAACCGTTTGCCAATTATCATTTTTTGTGCATCAGGGGGTGCCAGAATGCAAGAAGGAATTTTTTCATTGATGCAAATGGCAAAGACAAGCGCAGCTCTTGCTCGACATGATGAGGAAGGGCTTTTATTTATAAGTGTATTAACCCACCCGACCACTGGAGGAGTAACGGCCAGCTTTGCAATGTTAGGAGATATAATTTTGGCAGAGCCGCGCGCGTTAGTTGGATTTGCAGGGCCAAGAGTAATTGAACAAACAATTAGACAAAAGCTTCCGGAAGGCTTTCAAAAGTCGGAGTTTTTGCTAGAGTATGGGATAATCGATAAAATTGTGGCCAGAGATGAGTTGCGTACAACAATTGGTAAGCTTTTAAAATTTCATCATAAGGGGGAATAGATTATGACAGAAATTGAAAAATTACAAGAAATGGTAGAACAATTGAAAAAAATGAATGCTTCACCGCAAATTGATGAAGAAATTAAAAGAATTACTAAGCTGATTAGAAACTTAAAAAAAAGTATTGCCGCAAATTACACACCCTGGGACCGAGTACAGATTGCTAGAAAAATCGATAGACCTCGTGCGAAATATTATATCGAAAACTCATTTGACGATTTCATAGAATTTCATGGAGATAGAACGTTTAAGGATGATAAAGCTATTATTGGAGGCATTGCAAAGATTGGAGATCATGTTGTAACGCTGATAGCGCAAAATAAAGGCAATAATGCCGCTGAAAATATAGCGTCTAATTTTGGTATGCCTCACCCAGAAGGATATCGAAAAGCTTTGAGACTTATGAAGCAAGCTGAAAAGTTTGGTCGGCCAGTTATTTGCTTGGTGGATACGCCTGGGGCATATTGCGGAATTGGCGCAGAAGAGAGAAATCAAGGAGAGGCCATTGCCAGAAATTTATTGGAGATGAGTAGATTGAAAACTCCGATTATCTCTGGAATTATAGGCGAGGGTGGAAGCGGAGGAGCTTTGGCACTTGCTGTGGCAGATATTGTGTTTATGCAAGCCAATACCACATATTCGATTTTGTCACCAGAAGGATTTGCGAGTATTTTATGGAAAGAYGGGAGCCTGGCGAAAGATGCAGCGAATATGATGAAGATTACTGCAAATGAATTGCTGGATTTTGGAGTTATAGAGGACATTGTACGAGAGCCTGTGGGAGGTGCTCATGATAATCCAGAGCATGCCGCGCAATATTTAAGAGAATATTTGATTGACAAACTAAATATATTAGTATCACAGCCAATCGATGTGGTTGTTAAAAATAGGTATAATAGATTTAGAAAGTTTGAAGATTATAAAGATAAAGGGTGATAGACCATGATTAAATTGTACGATGAAGGCGTATTTTTGATAAATGGAACTGAAATCGTTGATAAAACTGAAGGCGAAAAGCGATATGACTTGGAAAAAGCCAAAGAGGGAACCATCAGTTTTTCTATTCTGAAAGATCATAACACATCAGATTCTATGGCAAAGCTTAGACTAAAATTTGATGCTCTAACATCACATGATATAACTTTTGTAGGCATTATTCAAACTTCAAGAGCTAGTGGATTAATTAAATTTCCGGTACCTTATGTACTGACTAACTGTCATAACAGCTTGTGTGCGGTTGGTGGAACTATAAATGCGGACGACCATATGTTTGGGCTGAGTGCAGCAAAGAAATATGGCGGAATATATGTACCTCCAAATATAGCTGTTATACATCAATATATGCGTGAGATGATGGCCGGATGCGGAAAGATGATATTGGGATCTGATAGCCACACTAGATATGGCGCCTTGGGTACAATGGCAGTGGGCGAAGGTGGCGGAGAGCTGGTTAAACAAATATTATCTGAAACTTATGATATAGGGTATCCAGAAATCGTGGCGGTATATTTAGATGGAAAGCCGCATCCTAATGTTGGTCCTCAGGATATTGCACTTGCGATTATAGGTGCCGTATTTAAGAACGGCTACGTTGCCAATAAGGTGATGGAATTTGTGGGGCCAGGTATTGCGAACTTACATGCAGATTATAGAAATGGCATCGATGTTATGACTACCGAAACAGCTTGCCTCTCTTCTATTTGGAAAACCGACGAAATTACCAAAAACTTCCTCAAAGATCATCATAGAGAAGACGATTATAAGGAGCTTAAACCCAATGAGAGCGCATATTATGATGGAATGATTTATGTGGATTTGGCAACAATTAAGCCTATGATCGCGATGCCTTTTCACCCTAGTAATGCTTATGAAATTGACTATGTTAACAACAATCTTAGAGAAGTGTTAGAAGAAGTGGAAGCCAGAGGGCGAGAACTAATTGGTGACAGGGTAAAGTTTGATTTGATAAGTAAGATAAAAGATGGTAAATTGCAGGTCGATCAAGGAATAATAGCAGGTTGCGCGGGAGGAACGTATAGCTCTATACGAGATGCCGCACAGATTTTGAAAGGGCATTCTTGCGGAAATGATGAGTACAGTTTATCTGTGTATCCATCAAGTCAACCGGTTATGATGGCGTTGGTAAATGAGGGTGTGATCTCTGATATTATGGCAACGGGAGCAACGATAAAATCTGCATTCTGCGGACCATGTTTTGGTGCTGGAGATGCGCCTGCAAATGGGGCGCTTAGCATYAGGCATACCACAAGAAATTTTCCGAATCGCGAAGGATCAAAGCCAGGAAATGGGCAAATCTCTTCGGTGGCTCTGATGGATGCGCGAAGCGTTGCGGCAACGTCGATAAATGGAGGAAGGCTGACTCCTGCAACAGAACTCAAAGARCTAGATTATTCGCATTATCCATTTGATGATAGTGTATATAAAAGTAGAGTTTATAACGGATTTGGWGCGGCTGATACTGCAAAAGCATTGAAATATGGACCGAACATTAAAGATTGGCCAACGATGAGTGCGTTAACAGACAATATTTTATTAGAAGTAACAGCTCTTATAGAAGATCCAGTAACTACAACCGACGAATTGATTCCATCTGGAGAAGCATCGTCGTATCGTTCTAATCCTTTGGGGCTGGCGGAGTTTACCCTCTCAAGACGTGATCCAGAGTATGTGGGGCGTACAAAAGAAAATTATAAATATGAGCTAGAGCGTCAAAAAGGTGTAGATCCACAAAATATTAGCTCCAAGCTTATAAAGATATATGAAAGAATTAGAACATTGACAGGGTTTGAAAATATTTCGGCGTTGAATACAGAAATTGGTAGCGTTATATATGCAATAAAGCCGGGTGATGGATCTGCTAGAGAGCAAGCAGCAAGTTGCCAGCGTGTATTGGGCGGTGTTGCAAACATTGCCAAAGAGTATGCTACAAAAAGGTATCGTTCAAACTTGATTAACTGGGGAATGATTCCATTTATTTTTAAGGGAACGCCTAAGTTTAAGGTGGGCAACTATATATTTATACCAGGAATTATAAAAGCAATAGATGAAGGCACTGATATTACTGCCTATATAATAGGCGGGTATATTAAGGAGATGGTTTTGTCTATAGGAGAGTTGACGGATGAGGAAAAAGAAATTATTAAAGCAGGTTCGCTTATTAATGTAAATAAGAAGAAAAACTTGATGAATGAATTGAACAAAATTCGTTAAAGACAAGTGCTCTCTCTAATGAGTGCTTTATTTTAGGGAGAGCTTTTAAAATTATTGATTAAGGAAGAAATTATGATTGAATTAGGAATAATACAAGAATTAACAGTAGTAGAGACTTCAGACTTTGGGTTATATTTGGGAGAATTGCCATATGATCCGGCTATATCAGAAAAGATATTGTTGCCGAATTCTGAAGTTGCAGAAGAAATGAAATTGGGAGATACAGTGAGTGTCTTTGTATATAAGGATACGAAAGATAGACCAGTTGCAACGTTAAAGCGCCCTGCTATCGTGTTGGGTGAAATTGCGCCACTAGAAGTACTAGAAGTCACGAACATAGGTGCATTTTTGAATTGGGGATTGATAAAAGATCTATTTTTGCCGTTTAAAGAGCAAACTGTAAAGGTTAAAGCTGGCAAAACATATGTAGTGGGGCTATATGTTGATAAAACCGAAAGGCTTTGTGCAACGATGAAAGTGTATAATCTATTGCAAAATGCATCTGCGCTGGAGGTTAATAAGACAACCAAAGGGTTAGTATATCAGGTTTCGGATGAGTATGGCATCTTTGTTGCAGTAGAAGGAAAATATCAYGGACTGATTCCAAAACGCGAGATATATCAAAATTATCAAGTGGGAGAATGGATAGATGTTAGAGTAACTCGTGTGCGYCCTGATGGAAAATTGGAACTGAGTGTGCGAAAGCAAATTAATGGGCAGATGGAAGTGGATGCTAAAAAATTGTTGGATGCGATTCATGCGCAAAAAGGYTTTTTAAACTTGCACGATAAAAGCAGCCCTATAGAAATTAAAAATTGCCTGAATATGAGCAAGGCTTCGTTTAAACGAGCAGTGGGCAGACTTCTAAAAGAAGGTGTAATTGAACTAAAACCGAATGGCATACAAAGTCGTATATATCAATAAAAAAAACCTCTTAACCACAGTAAGTAAAGTGATTAGGAGGTTTTTGCATTTTAATAAGAGTTGTAGTGAATTTTAGATGCGTTGTATCGGTCGATGAATTTGTTGGCATCCTTGTTGGTTGGGTGACCGACTGCTATAATAGCGAATGGATTTATGTTGTCTGGAATGGCAAAATTTTGGCGCAAGAAGTCCTCTCTTTCACCTTTCATAACTCCAACCCAACATGCTCCAAGACCCAAGTGCGTGACCTCCAGTAATAGGTTTTCGATACAGGCACCCATAGATTGATGTGAAAAATAAGGAAAATAAGGGAGCTTAGAATCGGTGGTTTCTAATACAACAATTATCAATGGAGCTTCTTGAATAAAAGTAGAGCTTGGAAAAAAGTTTCGTATCTTTGACAAAGAGTCAGCATTGCTGAGAACTAAGAACTCCCAAGGCTGYTGATTACTGCCACTAGGCGCTTGCATGGCAGCTCGCAGGATTTTATCAATCTTATCATCTTCTATTCGTTGATTGGTAAACGAGCGTACGCTGCGTCTTAGGTTAATTGTATTCATTACTATCTCCTT
>NZ_ABEQ01000050.3 GCF_000171335.1 Candidatus Epulonipiscium viviparus | reverse complement strand
GGCGCTTCTTCAGATGACTCTACAATATTAAAAATGGGAACCAACGCGGCATTTCCGCCGTTCGAATATATAGAAGGAACAGAAATCGTTGGTTTTGATGTTGATCTTGCTAATCTTATAGCAGAAGAGCTTGGCATGGAACTTGAAATTATGGATATGGAATTTAACACGCTCACTGGTGCTGTTGCCAATGGAATCATCGATATCGCGGTAGCTGGAATGACCAATACTCCAGAACGACGAGATAGTGTTAATTTCTCAGAAGGATACTTTACTTCTAAACAAATGATTATTGTACCAGATGACAGTGATATAAAAGTAACAGATGATTTGACCGACCAAACTATAGGTGTTCAGCTTGGTACAACAGGCGATCAATTCGCAAGCATGTATATAGAAGGTGCCGATATCGTTCGTTTTGACAAAGGCGCTTTGGCAATTGCCGATCTACTAAACGGTACCATAGATGCCGTCATCATTGATGCTGAGCCTGCCAAAAACTTTGTGGCCGCACAAGATAGCCTACAAATTTTAGAAAATCCTTTTGTAGAAGAAGAATATGCGATCGCCATTGCTAAAGAAAATACAGAACTCACGGAGCAGATTAACGATGCGCTATCCACATTAAAAGAGAACGGTAAATACGACGAAATTTTTGATAAATATTTTGAAAAAGTAGAGTAATGTATGGGTTAAGGATTTCCTTAGCCCTTTTTTAAGGGGGAGAATATGTTTACACTTGAGAGATTTAGTAATTTTTTCGAGACTTTCATAGATGGTGGATATATTTTTACTATTCTAGATGGGCTTTATAACACTTTGTTGCTTTCATTAATTGCAACGATTATTGGTCTGGCCATCGGCTTAGTTGTTGCTGTCATTGGGATGCTAGAATCCAAAGGAACAATTGAAAACAGTATATTAAAAGTATTAAAAATCATTGCAAAAGTATATGTTGATATTATTCGTGGCACACCTGCAGTAGTTCAGGTTTCCTTTTTGTGGCTTGTAGTGCTTGCTCCATTAAATTTGCCACGTGTAATGGTTGGAGGAATCGCATTTGGAATTAATAGCGGTGCATATATGTCAGAAGTTATACGGGGTGGCATCACCTCTATCGATCGTGGCCAAACTGAGGCCGGGCGTTCGTTGGGTCTTTCATATTTTCAAACTATGCATCTTATAATCCTGCCTCAAGCTTTTAGACAAATGCTTCCTTCTCTTGTAAACGAATTCATAAATCTTATAAAAGAAACTGCTATAATAGGATTTATTGGTGGAATGGATCTTATGAAAGCTGCGAACATCTTGATCAGTACAACATATAACTTTGAAATTCCATTAATAATGGTCGCATTAATTTATTTAACAATTACAAGTATATTAACTTATTTTATGAGAGGTATCGAAAACAAGCTTTCTAAACAAAATAGATAGAGAGTGATTAGTGACGAGTGGCCAATATCGGTCGCTTCTCACAATAAGAAGGAGGGAATTATGAAATTTTTAACTTGGTTTTCAGGAATAATCGTTGGAACTATTGCAGCAGGAACTGTTTGTGCCCTTTCAATTTCTCTTGATAAAGGCGAAGGCGATATTTATAGCAGTACAAAAATTATAGGATTAGATAGAATTGTTGGACTTGAATATTTTAAAGATTCTGATTTTGAAGACAGAGTAGAAGGGTTATATGCAGGATACGTTGCAGCACTCGATGATCCTAACACTGCATATTTAACTGCGGATGAAAAAATCAGCTATCTACAAGCTCAACAAGGAATCGTTCAAAATGTTGGAATCCAATTTACTTGGGGAATTACCAATCAGTATTTAGTTGTAACCAACGTACAAGTCGACTCTCCCGCAGCGCTCGCTGGTATTGTAACGGGGGATAGAATAATCCAACTAGATGACACTCTGGCTATGGGTTCAAATGAAGTAGATATATACAAAAAGCTAACTACTACAGATCGCACACCCGTTACGTATCACATTCAAAAATCAGATGGCTCTTTGCAAGCAATCCCTCTTACAATAGCGCAGCTACCTGTTCCGGTTGTCGAAAAGCAAGTCTTAGAAGGCAACATTGATTATATAAAGCCCAATGAATTTACTAACTGGACTGTAGATTTAGACAACGGAATTATCGATTTACGATATATTACCAATGTTACCATTGACGAAGCGCAGTGGCTTTGCGATTTATTTTTAGACGAAGGCGAAATATTTACTACAGTTGATAAGCATGGCACAGAAGTTGTCTACAACGCAACACCCGGCAAGCTCACTCAAGACGTTGCTATCCTCATAGGCAACTCAACTGTCGGAGTGATCGAAGCTGCCATTGCACGCCTTAAACCTCTCGAAAATATATATATTGTTGGCGAAAAAACTCATGGCTCCGGAATGACAAACGAATTGATAGAACTGGCAGACGGAAGCGCATTACTTGTTGCTACCAATAAAATTTTTGTTGACGGCACATCTGTTTCTGATGCCGCTGTTGAGCCAGAATATGAGGTTAGGCAAGGTGAACCATATACATTAGAACTTGTYACCACAGGTCACAAAAATTTGGCAAAGGATGACCCACTCCAGAAAGCTATTGAACTAATCAGATAAACTGCAATCGAAAGGATGGTTATGATGAAATCAAGGGAGGTTAAAATGAAAAAATTAACAGGAAAGCTCGGACATGCTAAACAATTTGGTTTATGTGCATTAGCTTCGTTTGCATTTACTGGAAGCGTTGTTTTTATGACTGTTTCTGCTGTTGGAAATACTGATGCTATTGATAGCAAACTACAAGATATCACACACGTATTAAACGCAAAATACTATGGCGAGATAGATGCTACTTCTTTAGAAGAAGGGGTATATAGAGGATTTGTTGCGGGTGTTGGTGATCCTTATACATCATATTTTACGCCAGATGAATTTACTGAATTTATGGAAAGTGCTAGCGGCATCTATGCAGGCATTGGAGTTCAGATGACTCTTGATAAAAGTGACAATAGTATACAAATCGTCGAAGTTTTTAAGGGGTCTCCTGCCGAAAAGGTTGGAATTTTACCCAAAGATAAAATCGTTGGTGCTGCAGGAACAGAAATTAACGGTGATGACTTTGATACAGTGCCCGACATAATTAAAGGGCCAGAAGGTACAAACGTACTAGTTGATATTTATAGACCCAGCGACAATACAACGCACACATTTGATATAATGCGTGAAAACGTTATTTACCCATCTGTCGAAGTTAAGATGCTAGAGGGTTTTGACGATATAGGTTATATTGAACTGCGAAGCTTTGAAGAACTAACTTATAGCCAGTTGGTTTCTGGAATCGAATCTTTAGAAGCCGATGGTGCCAAAGGACTTATTCTAGACTTACGCAATAATCCTGGTGGATTGCTTCATATAGTCGAGCAAATTGTCGATGAATTTTTAAGCGAAGGCATCATTGTTTCTGTAGGTATAGGCGATAAAGCTGAGCCAACATTCGCCGATAAAAAGATAAATGACATCCCGCTCGTTGTTATTGTCAACGAACAAAGTGCTAGCGCGAGCGAAGTTTTAGCAGGCGCACTAAAAGACCATGGCCGAGCAAAGTTAGTTGGTTCCAGAACTTTTGGAAAGGGAATTGTACAGACCATTCTTCCTCTTATTGACAGCTCCGCATTAAAGGTTACAACCAGCGAATACTACACTCCTTCTGGCATCTGCATTCAAGGAATTGGTATCGAACCCGACTATCCTGTCGAGCTTACTGCAGACCTTCTTATCAAAGCTGAGCTCACTTTCGACGAAGATGTGCAACTTCAAAAAGCCGTCGAAGTCTTATCAGAACAAATGTAACTTGCCCATGTCACTACACAGAAAGGAGGAAGTTTTATAGAAAACTTATTAAACAACATTTATTTAGTAATCTTTGATCCAATATTTTTGATTATTGCTATTCTTATAGTAATTATGTACAAATGCGAAAACTCAAAATGGGAAATATTAGGAATAAAGGACATCATTCGTGGCACTGTAGTTGGTCTAATTTTAAGTACTCTATTAAACATATTTGAAATTTATATTCCCCTAACTTTTGGAATGCTCTTACTTGTACCTATCACAGTTGGTCTCATGAGCCTTAATCCAAAATTTAGCTGCTTTGCTTACGTTATTCCTTTTACATATTTTTTAGGAGAAATCCTAGAAACATTTAATTTATTCATACCTCTTTTTCACTTACCCTATCGCGAGTTTATTGTTTTAATCGGGTTCTTGCATCTTGTAGAAGGTATTTTTGTCATTAAATACGGTTCAGAAAATGCCAAAGCAGCTCCTCTGTTTAATGGTCAAGCAATTGTTAAAGGTACAGCAATGAAAAAGTTTTGGCCAGTTCCTCTCGTAATTTTTATCACCAGCAATGGTACGCTTATTCCTTTATACACTATTCTTGGTTATGCCGATCATACTCACTATGATGCCAAAGAAAAATCGCGTTATATGGGTAAAATGGTATTGATATACGGAATTTTTGTATTAATTATCGGCTGGCTTGCATTTGAACGTGTGCTATCATTAGGTTTGTCACTGCTAATGCTTCCGCTAGGACACGAATTGATCTTCTTCATAAATTATCTACCCCTTAATTCTTCTACAAAAATAAAAAAATTTCAGTAAATTATATGCACCTCAAAAGTTTAGATGAATATAATAATATTACCTAGAAATTACATCTTGATTTTGCTATAATACTCCAAAGAAAATTTTTAGGAGGTACTTATGAAGTATTTAATAATTTCGGATGTTCATGGTTCATATGAAGGAGTTTTAGCCGCGCTTGCTGCATTTGATTTTCACAAGTGTGATAAAATTATTTTATTGGGTGACATTCTCTATCATGGACCTAGAAATCCACTACCAAAAGGTTTTGACCCTGCGCAAGCTGCAACATTATTAAACGAACACAAAGATAAAATTATTTGTGCTCGAGGAAATTGTGACTCAGAAGTTGATCAGATGGTTTTGGATTTTCCTATCCAGGCCCCTTACGCACTTATTGTTGATAATGGCGTTGAAATCTTTGCCACACACGGACATTTATATAACCCCGAAYATTTACCTATCACTAACAAAATTGACATCTTTATGTATGGACACACACATTTATATGACTTAACATTACACAATAACATCTTAATGCTAAACCCGGGTTCTGTGGCTTTACCCAAAGAAAATCGTCCTAAAACGTACGCCATATACGAAGACAAAAAGGCCTATATATACARGCTAGATAATCATGAAGAATTACTACAGATATCCTTAACATGATAGAATAAATCTTTAAACTTAAAAAAACCTTCCTTCATACAAAAAATTACAAAAAGTGCTGCACCTCCCATATGCAGCACTTTTACTTTGTCAAAATATAGCCCAAAAGTATATTATTGGAACTAATAACGCAGGCAAGAAATTTATCGTCTTGATTTGTACAACTTTTAAGATGCTCAATCCCGTACACAATATTAGTATTCCACCCACCACACCTATTTCTGCCATCAACGCTGGTGTAAAAAAATCTGCCAAATAGTTTGCCAACATATATATACTTCCTTGCCACGCAAACAATATCGGTGCCGCAATAAGAATTGACAACCCAAAGCTTGAGGCTAGCACCATCGATGTAACAAAGTCTAATGTGCCGTTTGTAAATAGCAATGTATTATCATGATTTAACGCACTTTCTATAGGCCCCAATATCGCCAATGTTCCCACACAAAATAGCAATACCGCGGTTACAACCCCTTCTATATTTAATCCCGTAAATCTAGATTTCAACCCATTTACTCTAGCATCCAAATCTATACTTTCTCCTACATATCCTCCTATTGCCAATGCCACTATAAACAACACTGGCAACTCGCTCTTTGCCATATTGCTTACCAACGAGTTTATACCTATTGCTGTTGCCGCCAGGCCCATTGCCTGCAGTAGCGTTGCACTCTTCTTTTCGTTTATCCCTTTTTTTAATGCGCATCCTATCAGTGTTCCTGCAATAATAGTCCCCGTGTTAAAGTATGTACCTATCATATATTCCCTCCTTATTTTAATGAACGAATCTAAGTATAGCAACTCATCGCTCATGTTTCAAGGAAGTGTTTTCGCAACTATATTATTCCCATTGCAGATACGATAAAAGCAAATAATATAAATACTACTATACTTAAAATAGTACTTATCCCAACCACCGTATTTACAACATCAACATTTTCTTGCTCATCCACTTCTGCTACTAACAGTGGCAACGAAAACATTGGCGGTAGCAATAAAAACGAAATGTAAGATACATCTAGTAATACACTGGATTGTATAAAATTATCTAATATCAATATTTTAAATAAACTCCCTATTACAATTGTCACCAATATTCGCGTACCTATTATTTTGMTACTTTGCTTTAAATATTTCTTTTCTAGTGCTAATCCATARCCCAATGTTATTAATATAAAAGGCGTAGATGTTGCTGCCACATATGATACACTACTCAAAATCCCTGCACCAATCGAATTATTTTGCAGTATCGCAGCACCTCCAATTAAATTAAGTATTATTCCCAACATAATACTTATTACAATTGGTGATTTAAATATATTTAATACAATTTTGATAGTTATTTTACTATTTTGTGTATCTATTCTAAATACTAAATAATATAATATCCAAACAAATAACTCGTGCGCAAGTCCCATAATCGAAAAAAACTCTAAATTTTCTTCTCCGTATATAACTGAAAATAAAACTAGCCCCACCAAGCCAAACGCATAACCCGTACAACAATATGGATTATACTTATATCTCAATACATTTATATAATTACATAATTTTCCACCTATCATTAATGATACAAACAACAAAAATGAAATAATTAAAATCGTCCCATGCGATGAATCTATATGCATATTTATAAAAGTTTGAAATAATACACAGGGTAATGAAATATTCATAATAAACTTTTTAATCTCCAGCATCGTTTGTGTTGATAAAAACTGCTTCTTTTTACACCATACCCCTAACATAAAAATTAATATAACCGGTAAAACTGACCCCAACATTTCATTATCCCCCTATACTAACCTCTAAATTATATTTTTCACAATATACTATATACTTATTTAAACATTTTTTTGACATATTGGTAGTTTTTGCATATTTGTAGACACTTCCTAATGCCTTATATTTTTCTTTTCCCAAATTGTGAAATGGCAACAACACTAACTTAGCTATTTTATACCTTGCCACAAAGTCACATATATCATATAAATCTTCCTCATTAAATTCTGGTATCACAGGCACACGTATTATTGTTTTTTCATTATATTCGCTACTTAGCATCAAAAAATTATTTATCATAAGCTCAAATTCACCCTTAGTAGCTTGTTCATATTTATATTTATCAATATGCTTTAAATCAAACATCACTAAATCTACTTTCTCCACAATAGCTCGCAAAACTGCAGCCTTTACTGCTCCACATGTTTCTATTGCAACATCAATTCCCTCTTTTTTCAACTTGTCTATCAATACATTTACTGCTTTTACTTGCATTAGTGCTTCTCCACCAGATATAGTGACTCCCCCACCGCTACTGTCATAATATAGTTTATCTTTACATACTTCTTTTACTATTTCGGCAATCGCTATTGACTCTCCACTAAAATAGCAAGCATCTGTTAAGCAAACTGTAGTACACTTTTTGCATCTTATACACTCGCTGTGGTTAATAGCAATTATATTATTTTGTACTCTTATAGCATTATGTTCACATACTTTTAAGCAATTTAAACATTTTAAACATTTTTTATGGTTATGCATTATTACCGTTTTAAAAGATTGTGACTCTGGATTTGCACACCACTCACACTTTAATGGACATCCTTTAGTAAATATTACAGTGCGTATTCCTGGTCCATCATGAACTGCAAATTTTTCAATTTCTATTATTTTTAGTTTAGTTTCCATATAATACCCTACTTATAACTTCATCTTGTACATCTACATCTAAATCTACAAATACAGCCGAAAATCCACTTACTCTCACAATTAATTCTGGATAATCTTGCGGATTTTGTTGTGCATCTTCTAATACTCCTTTATCAACAACAGTCACCATCAAATGGCATCCCCCATTATTAAAATATGCATCAAATAGTGCCTTGATTTTTTCTCGTTCTCCATTAAACATATTTGGTGTAAATTTAATGTTCTGTACACTACCTCCATGATATTTTGGATTAAATTTTCTGAGAGAATTCAACATTGCAGTAGGTCCATTTTTAGCAGCACCAGCTTGAGGATTATTAGCCGGATTTAAATATGTTCCTCTCAATCTACCGTCTGCGGATGCCTCCGTTTTTCTTCCCCATTCAGTATTAGCTTGATTATTGCTTATCACTATAAGATAATATTGCATAGAATCCATACCAGCCCAACGTACCCCTTTTGCTATAAATTCATATAAATCATTTGCCAATTCATCTACTTCTTCTAAATCATTGCCATATTTATCACAGTTTACTAAATCATATCTAATTTTTTCGTATCCACAAAAATTAGCATTTACTGCAGTATTTACTTCTTCCAGCGTATATTTCTTTTGTTCAAATACTAACTTCTTAATTGCATATAGCGAATCGGAAGCATTGATACTACCATAAATTTCGTTAGTTCCACCTAAATAACGAACACCACCTTCCAACAATGCCTTATTTCTTTCTAAGCAATCATCTATAAGTATACTTGTAAACAAAAAACTTACTTCATTATTCATTACCTCATAACTATATAACTGCACTTTAGCAGAAAGCTGAATAAAATAATCAACAAACTCTTTATATCCAGCATAAAAAGACTCAAAATCTGCATAATTATTTAATGGAGGAATAACACATTTATCGGCTTTATAAATTCCATCAAATGTATCTATCCCTTCATTCATATAAATATTTAACATTTTTAACACATTCATTAACACATTCGGAGTTCCCACGCTCTGCCCTTGAATAACAAATTCAGTACATCCAAAAGGTACATATTGTTCTGCTGCTACCCGATCTATTCTCATACCATACATAACAGCATCTACATTTACATCATCATTATACAACGTTGGATATGTAGCACCCGCACCTAAGCAATCATACGCTAAGTCCATAATATCTTTAGGAGTTTGTTTATTAAATCTCAATGTAAATTGTGGTTCTACATATTTACATTCTTTTGTCACGTTCATTGCAATTCTAGCAAAAACATCTGCCTCTTTAGGATTCTTGCGCCCATAGCCTCCCACTATTATTCTACCATTAACAGTAGTTCTTCGATTTTCTATTAATGTCCAAAAAGATTTTAGATAATTATAAGCATCAACTTCAGTAATAATGTTATTTTCTAAGTCTTGTACTAAATATACTCCCAAATAATCATCCAAGCGACCATAGTTAATTACTCCTGCCAAAAGAGCATAAATCCACACTAATTGCAATGCTTGATGAAAGGTTTTTGGCTTATCATTAACTATTTCTAGTAGATCTTGTTTCATCAATAATAATTCTTTTACACGTTGCCCTTCCTTAGCCATTATTTGCTTATCAATTTGTTTAATCAAATCCAATATACAGGTTTGCAATAACTCTAATGCTTTTATACTACATTTATAAAATTTTGAATCTCCTTTCACTTCTGACTTTCTTTTAATTATATCTTTCAATCCTTCTATACCATTATCAAGCAGTTTAGGATAGTCCAGCATCATTCCGCTCAATCTGGCAGTTGCCATAAATGGATAGTTGCAATCAATAAATGGTCCCACTGTTGTATCATTCAGAACATCCTTACAATATTTTGCTTTTGTATCATGTTTTTGCCAATAATTATACAAGTTATCTATTCGCGCCATTTGCTCTTGATTAGATTGATCTTTTAATGCCAATAATTTTTGAAATACACAAAAGTGCCCCACGCCTCCTAAAGATGTTACGCATCCAAATCCTATAGGCAAAAAATCCAGTCGCCCTGCTATTAAATCATGATTTTCAATTGTTCTAAACAATGCAGGATATATAGTCTTTAAACAATTTATTTCTCTTTCTTCTTTCGATAGATGTAATGATTGATTATGAATATTTGTATAATTTTCCATTATCACAATTTGCTCTTCAATACTTTTTTCTGAAGGCAATTTTTTACTAACTTCTACGTTTTGAGCTCCATTTAATTTAAAGTTTGACATTATTTTACCTCCTACTATAAAAGAAGTTCTGATTAATACTAATCAGAACTCATGTCATTTAATAAAAAATTTTAATATTCTTAATTTGCCCYGGCTTCAATGTTCCTAAATCCATAGTGGCAGGCATATCATTACTACATAACATATCTGTAATTCTAACTTCTTTACACTCACCCTTTAAAACTCCAGCTTTTACTTCTTTATTTGAATTATTAAAAATCCTCAAAATATATGCGTCATCTTTGATTGATTTCACATAGGTTCCAAAAGTCGCCTCACTATCAATAAGTTCTATCATACTATGCGTTTCATTTAAACTATGATCTAATGCCGATACATCAAGAAAGCAAATTGGAAAAACCACTCTTTCAAGCTTTTGATTTTGATAATATACTTTGTCAGTGGCAAAATTAACATAATCTTTTCCACAAACATTCCCATCATATTCATTATAATACGCTACACCCAATTCAAACTTATTTTTACCTTGCATTTGACTAAGTGGTGTTTCAAATATCTTTTCTTGTAATCCACTGGCACGACCTGGTCTGCGATTTAAGTCYGGCAACCCCAAATGCCCAACAGCTCTAAATAATGTAACTGCAATATCACTAAAACCATTACCTATRATTTCATATTCTTTTGCACTTCTAGTAAATACAGTCACAACATCTGTATCTTTTACCAACGAAATATGGTTTAAAAGTGGATAGGTCGGTGTTGGTTCTTCTAACCAGTCACTATCACTCTCAATCGGCTCATTGTCAAAKGTCTTCGAACGCCATTCTTCTAAAATAGAAGGRTTAGTTTCTCGATTTATATACCCATATGCTGTTCCTGCAATACTATTTTCATGACTGTTCAATGATTTAAATACTAATCGAATTCTATGATTTTTTGCTGCGTTATCTATATTTCCGCGTATTCCTATTACTTTATCATTTTTCTTTAATGTGAGTTCTATTTCATAATTATTAATAACAGATAATTTATTTATGGCTCTTTCTTCTAATGTTGCTGGTGTTAGTAAACTTCCTYTGACCATTATTTTGCTAAGAACTTTTGCATTTACCGTTGTTACATTTGCATTTGCAAAACTATCTATAATCGTCATATCAAACGTTGGGTTAGAATAATCGTAATTGTCGCCCTCGTCTCCACTTTCTTCTAAGTAAATTGCTTTCTCATAAACTTTGTTATCAATTTTATCTATAATCTTTATTGCATAATTTTCGTAGGATATTTTATAAAATTCATTTTCGATGCTTTGATTTTCTGCAATAGCTTCTATTCCTCTATTGTCTGTTTCATCAATTATATGAAAAGTTTTATACCCTATTGCTGGTACGTCCTCAGCCATTAGTGCTATTGTGGTCGCATAGAAAAATTTACCTTCTGACATTTTACTTTCGTCTTTGCGTAAAATTCCACTAAATCTTCTTTCTGTGTTTAAGATTGTATACTCTATATTTTCATTTTCATAAACAATTTTAAAATTCTGCGACTTCGTATAAACAGTAAATGTATCTGTAATATTGCGCTTATATGCTAATGTATTAAATACTACCAAYGGAAAATTTATTTCTGTTTTTGGTATAGTAACCGCTATCTTTCTCATTAAAAACACCTTACAAGACTCTGCAATATTCAATGCTCTCTCCGAACGTGTTTTTATTAGCTCATTAGTTTTATCTGTATTCGTTGCTGAAGAATGAGTTTGGCTTCTAATTAATAAATCCCAGGCTCTATCTAATAATCCTTTATCATATGCAATACCCAATTTATCTGCCATGCTCATCAACGGCTGCACTTCATATGTTAGAATACGCTCTACCTTATCTTGTATTGTCTTAATATCTGCTCGTGCAGAAAACAGTGATCTGTGCATCCTGTGATATTGTGCATTCATAAACTCGCCAATATATGTTTTTAGGTTGCTATTATTTCTTACCTTATTCATATATTCTAAGAAAGTTGTTTCTTCAAAATCAAATTCTTCTGACTCTAAACTATATTTTTTAAGTAGCTCATCAAAATTTTCAATTGCTGGGTTTAAGTCAAATCCTATTGGCAATAAAAACTCTCCATCAATGCTAGACTCTCTTGCCAATGTCAAAAATTCTTTATTTAAATCTTTACCTTGATAGTTTTTTGCCGTTTTATCCGTCAATTTGCCACTCACAAATGACGGTGTTGCAAATCCATATCCTGCTTGCAATACATTACACAATACCCTAGACCCATCGTTGCTTTCCCAATAAAAGTCCAATGGCAGCTTGTGCTCGTCACCCATTCCACGTCTAAATATAAAGTCTTTTATACCAAATCCTAAAAATATTTTAGGAAAATCTTGGGTATGCCCAAAAGAATCTGGAAGCCACGCCAACATAGAACTGCCACCAAGTTTATCAGCTAGCTCTATTCCCATATTCAAATTACGAATTATACCTTCTCCACTTGATATAAAACAATCTAATTGCGAATGAAAAGGTCCTATAATTAATTTTTTTTCATTAACTAATTTTTTAACTTTTTCTATATCTTCTTCGTGTGAATTTAGATAGTCAATCAATGCATCTGTTTTTCCATCGAGAAAAAATTGCTTCAATTTACCAGATTCTAGCGCCTTTAACAACTCACGCATATTGTATGCAAACTGCACGGTAGTATCTTCTTCCGTAAAATACCATTCCGGATCCCAATGTACTTGCTGAACCACATTAGCTAATATTTTTTTCATTATTATCCTCCATTATAAACTAAATCCTGTTCCCTCATCCAAAAACAAATATTCATCTTCACTTAATTTTTTACTAGCTTTCCTTATTAATATTGTAAATATAGCAGTTCCAATCGCCACTCCAGCTATAAATGCAAAGCACCATTTTAATGTCGCACCAGGCGCATTTCCTATATTAACAAACGGTATCGCAAGCCAAAATCCTAATGGCACTACTAATTGTATTTCAAATAATGCCACAAGAGATGATGCTACTGCTCCAGCAGTCATTGTTGCAGGCAAAAGTATTCCTGGTCGTGCAAATAAAAATGGCAAGCCACCTTCTGTTACTGTAAACAAACAGTTAATTTGATTATTGATCGCAGCTTGTCGTGCATTTGCATTAAAATATTTTCTATTTAATAAATATCCCAGAATTATAACACTTCCAGATGTAGGAACAGCAATATGATTAAATGTATGAGGATAAAGATCTGTACTTATTACCCCCAATCCAAATAGCACTGAAACCTTTCCAATCGGYCCACCTAAATCAGATACAACCATCGCCCCCATTATTAATGCAAGTATTATTCTATGTTCTGGATTTTGGTGCATTCCATTTAAGAAAGACGTTAACGCATTCATTATTTCATAGAGKCCTATTCCAATTGTAAATCTATAAATAATCCCRCCTATCATTGTAGCCATAATAGGTATAAATATAAAACTTGTAATAGTTCTAAGTCCACCTTTTAATGTCATATATCTAATAGTGAATTTAACCAGGTATCCAACCAACCAACCCACTACTATCCCACCAATAAAGTTTCCACTCATTAAATTAGCAAGTCTACCCAATATAAAGGCTGGTGCAATACCTGGTTTACCAACAAGTGAATATGCTGTAAACATCGCCATAAATTCTGGTATAAATGAAAAGCCCATTTTTCCAATCCAAAATATTAGTCTATCAACTTCAGCCCATGTGATACTCATAAAACCCGCTGTCGTTAAATAACCTGTTTCTTGCTCATACATATATGTACTAAATTCTAGCATATCTTTTCCCATGAACATATACAGAAACGTTCCGATTGCAATTAAAATACCGCCCCCAGCAACAAGTGGTATCATATATGATAACCCATTATACATCGCTCTTTTCATTTCATCAAAAACATCTTTGATTGTCTCTTTTAACATTACTATCCCCCCCCTCTTCGATCAGTCTTAATTATTAACTGCTTCTTCTACTTTATCCATGACTTTATCAATATCTTTCAATACTTCACTAATATTAAACTTCAATATTTTTTTTCCTACAAATCTTTCTTCCATCTCACAACCTACCATAAGAGCCATTATTACAACATCAGCTTCTCTAATTTCACGTGTTTTTAACTGATCCTCAAACCCTAATGCTCCTTGTTTTTCTACCTTACAACTATGACCTCTGTCTTCTGCTGCCTTTTTTATTTTTCCTGCTGCTAAATATGTGTGAGCAACACCCGTCGGGCAAGCACAAACTCCTACAATTTTCATATTATCTCCTCCTTAAGCAAAAAAATCTAAAATTTGTTTTTTTGTTTCCATTGACTTTATTGCTTCTACTTCCTTTGTATCAGACAGTCTACTCGCTATTTGGGTCAAAATTTTCAAATGGGTTGTTGATGCTTCCTCCATTGGCACTGCAATCATAAATGCAATTTCAACAGGTAAATCATCTAAAGATTCCCATTCAATCGGTTTTGTAAACTTTGCAATTGCTATTCCTGCCTTTTTTACACCTATACTTTTTCCATGAGGTAAAGCAATTCCGTTACCAACACCTGTTGTCATTTCTTCTTCTCGTTCATATATACTTTTAATAAATTCTTTTGCGGAAGTTACCTGTTCCATCGTGAACATATTCGCCATTTTATTTATAGCATCATCCTTACTCGATACATCCAAGTTTAAACATATCATGTCTTCGTTGCAAATACTACGTATATCCATGTGATTCCCCTCCTTATTTGTTAAGTATTTCCAAATGTTATCATATTTTTTTTAACACTACAATAGTTTCATTTTATATAGAATTTTATTTAATAATATTGGTATTAATTTCATCGTTTGAAATATAATTCATTAACTTTATTAGTCTAATTATTATAATTTTTTTATTTTAATTTCCAAAGCATTTTACTATTTTATTTAATATTTTTTTATTATAATTTTACTATTTAAACAACTATCAATTAATAAATATAACTAATTGTTAAAATATTTTTCATAGATATTTTTACCACAATTGCATTTTCTATTCAATCCTCTTTACGAAATCTTTATTTTATTTTAAAATATGAATAAAATATTTTTCATAAGGAGTTTTTTAAATGACACAAAATATAATAAATTTAAATTATGATATTTATTCAAAACTCACTAAACTAGAAACAGACTTTTTATCATATATCAATCAAAATCCAGAATTTGTTATACAAAATACAATTAAAGATATTGGTACAGATGCATTTATTTCTCCAGCTTCTATAATTAGATTTTGCAAAAAACTAGGATATTCTTCGTTTAGTGAGTTTAGATACCATTTACGAACTTTATTTATTAATAAACCAAATAATTTGCAAAATAAAAAAATAATAGAAGTAATTAATCATCAATTTAACCTATATCTTAATGCAATTGATATCTCTAAAATTATAGAAATTGTTCCTTTATTAACACAATCTAATATATTATTATATGGAAAAGGAACGAATGCATATTTTATTGATTACCTTGCTACACAATTATCATTGCTAAATCTTTCGGTACTTTCCTATCGAGATGCTCAGTTAGCAAAGGTTTATGCTTCCAATATTGGACAAGGTGGTATCGCATTAATACTTTGTTATTCTGGAGAAACTCAAGTATCTATTGACCTTGCACTATCTGCTAAGCAAAATCATTATAAAATAATATTAATAACTCGCAATATACAATCTTCTTTAGCTAGTATAGCGGATTATTGCTTACTCATTCCAGAAGAAGCCCTAAATTCTTACTCTAGTAAAAATATTCATGTAAAAACTAATTTTTGCTTAGTTTGTCTAATGGATATTTTGCTTCAATATATTATTTCATATCAGAACAAATGTTTCTAACACCTTGCAATTTATTGGTTTGGATGTTATAAATAAAAAAAGTACAAAGGAGAATTTTTATGACTATAATTTCTATTAGACTGCTATACCAAGATATATCCAATTTTAAAGAGGTGGAGGTTGCAGGCTGGATCCGTTCTGTACGTGATTCTAAAACATTTGGCTTTATCGACCTAAACGATGGCACATTCTTTAAGGGGGTTCAAGTTGTATTCGATGACACTATGCCCAACTTTAAGGAAATAGCAAAGCTTGGAGTCGGCGCATCTATCATAGTAAAAGGGAGCGTGGTTTTAACTCCTGACCAAAAACAACCGTTTGAAATTAAAGCTTCTGCTATTACTATAGAAGGCGAATGTCCACCAGATTATCCTCTACAAAAGAAGCGCCACTCATTTGAGTTCTTGCGAGAGATTGCTTATCTAAGACCGCGCACCAACACTTTTGCGGCAGTGTTTAGGGTTCGTTCTCTTGTTGCTTATGCCATACACAAATTTTTCCAAGACAGACATTTCGTATATGTACACACTCCAATAATCACTGCCAATGATTGTGAAGGCGCCGGAGAGATGTTTCGCGTTACCACACTCTCGGCAACAGAACCAAAATTGCTCAAAAATGGCGAAGTCGACTTTAGCGAAGATTTCTTTGGCAAAATGGCGTCACTTACTGTTAGCGGACAATTGAGTGCAGAAACCTTTGCCCTTGCTTTCAGAGATGTATACACATTTGGACCTACCTTTAGAGCTGAAAATTCTAATACTCCTAGGCATGCTGCCGAGTTCTGGATGATTGAACCAGAAATTGCTTTTGCTGACCTCGAAGATAATATGCATCTAGCCGAAGATATGCTTAAATTTGTAATTCAGTATGTGCTTGATAATGCTCCAGAGGAAATGGCCTTCTTCAATAGCTTCGTCGACAAAGGCATCAAAGATAGATTAATATCCATTCTCAAGTCTAATTTCGGCCAAGTCACTTACACCGACGCTATCGATATATTGCAAAAATCTGGTCAAAAGTTTGAATATAAAGTAGAATGGGGAGTGGATCTACAAACAGAACACGAACGATATTTAACCGAAAAACACTTTAAGAAGCCTGTATTCGTCATCGATTATCCTAAAGATATCAAAGCATTCTATATGCGATTAAACGCTGATAACAAAACCGTTGCTGCAATGGATCTGCTAGTTCCTGGCGTTGGAGAGCTTATTGGAGGCAGTCAAAGAGAAGAGCGACTAGATGTCCTTAAGCTACGAATGAAAGAATGCCATCTCAACGAAGAAGACTACTTCTGGTATCTAAACCTCAGAAAATTTGGTGGCACTAGACATTCTGGCTTTGGCCTTGGCTTCGAGCGACTTGTTATGTACCTTACTGGCATGACTAATATCAGAGATGTCATCCCATATCCTAGAACAACCGGTTCTGCAGAATTTTAAAATCGAAAAGGAGCAGTGATTGTGACCCCATCAGCTAAAGAAAAAACAACCAATACTAAAACAACTTCTGCCAAAACTATCAAAGACAACGCCGCTTCTACTAAAACTGTTAAGACCAAAGCCGCTTCTGCCAAAACTGTTAAGGCCAATGCCGCTTCTACCAAAACTGTCGAGGACAATGCCGCTTCTACCAAAACTGTTAAGGCCAATGCCGCTTCTACCAAAACTGTCGAGGACAATGCCGCTTCTACCAAAACTGTCGAGGACAATGCCTCTTCTACCAAAACTGTTAAGGACAATGCCGCTTCTACCAAAACTGTCGAGGACAATGCCGCTTCTACCAAAACTGTCGAGGACAATGCCGCTTCTACCAAAACTGTTAAGGCCAAAGCCGCTTCTRCCAAACTGTYRAGGCCAAWGCCGCTTCTRCCAAAACTGTCGAGGCCAAWGCCGCTTCTACCAAAACTGTYRAGGMCAAAGCCGCTTCTACCAAAACTGTYAAGGMCAATGCCGCTTCTACCAAAACTGTTAAGGCCAATGCCGCTTCTACCAAAACTGTTAAGGCCAAAGCCGCTTCTGCCAAAACTGTTAAGGCCAAAGCCGCTTCTGCCAAAACTATCAAGGTCAAAGCCGCTTCTACCAAAACTGTCAAGGATAACGCCACTTTTACCAAAATTAACCATACTAAAATATCCTTTACTGACACTGCACAGCTAGTAGATGAGACAATTATGGAGATATCAGCTATTCTTTCAAAAGAAGATACGGTCGATGCGCGCTCATCTCGCAACCAAGAAGACATGATAATGAAACATGCGATGCAGGTCTTTGCACAAGTTGTTATCGAATACTTTGGTGAAACTAAAAAAGTCAAAGAAATCGTTTATACCGAAGAAATTGACCTAAAATTTATAAACAGACGAATGGATTACTTGTTTTTAATGGATGATGACACTTATACACACTTTGAAATTCAGACCACCGACAACGTAGAGGAAGATTTAGCACGATTTAGCATTTACGATGCGGTACTTTTCTCTCAAACAAAGCGTGAAGTTTACACATATGTTATATTTTCCAATAATATAAAAAATCCCATAACCGAATACCAAAACGGATTCAACACTTATAAAATAAAAGCAATTTTCATGGCTAATAAGAATGCAGACGAAATTCTTACTCATATCGAGACCAAACTTATCAATGACGAAGCGCTAACCTCGGCTGACCAAATGGATCTGGTCTTTTTGCCAATAATGGGCGGCAAGTCTACCAAAGCAGCTAGATTAGAAAAAGCCTTAACATTATTTCAGCAATATGAAATTGATGAAAAAGATGACATTCAATCTATGCTATACACTTTTGCTCTCAAATTTTTAACCATTACTCAAATGAAAAGTATAAAGGAGATTGTTAAAATGACCGTTTTAGGACAAATGATCAAAGATGATGGCATCGCTGAAGGTATTAAAAGGGGTATGGAAAAGGGTATGGAAAAACAACAACTAGAAACTGCCAAAGCTCTACTCACCCATTTCGCTGATGACGCTATCATTGCAGAAGTAACCAAACTTCCTATTGAAACTGTTGCAGATATTCGAAATACTGCTACTTCTCTCTAGTTTGTAGCGTATATAGAGGTATGCATCTCAAATCATACTGCTGCCTCTATATTTCCAGCCTCTAGGCACACTCTTTTTATATAGCGAATTTCTATATCGATATATAAGGCATTCCGTCGAATGGGTGATTTCCAGCTTTCAGGCATACTCTTTCTATATAGCGAATATTCTATATCAATATATAAGGCATTTCCATCGAAAGGGTGAACTCATGGCTAAATCCAAAAAACGCTCGCAATTACCAAAGTTAGAACATCAGTTGCACATGCTTGAGCTACAATATCAGTTACATATGCTCCAGCCACCATCAAAACATCGATTATATCTGCTTAAGCTCCAATTACTATATCGATTATATCCGCTGAAATTACAGTTTCGATATCAGTGGCATAAACTCGATCTGCTACAACCCCAGCTGCCTTTGCCCCAGCTGCAATCACCTCCTCAGCTGCCACAATTACCTGAGCCAAAATCGCAGCAATAGCGCTTAGCGTTGTCTTTGTCCCCAATTTCCAGCCTCTAGGCATACTCTTTCTATATAGCGAATATTCTATATCAATATATAAGGCATTATCATCGAAAGGGTGAAATCATGACTAAACTTAAAAATTATCTCAAGCCTGATGCGCTCAAGCAACTCATCTCCACCAATCAAGGCACCAGCGAATTACAGTTCAAACGCCTCCTAAAATTTGCAACAAAGGGGAGCATCGAATCACAATATCAGGTCGGGCTTTGCTATTTTAAAGGCGATGGCGTTGATAAAGATGTTACACAAGCAATCGAATGGCTCGAGAAAGCCGCAAGTCAGGGGCATGCCGATGCTCAGTGGAGTCTTGTCTCTTGCTATCAATACGAGGATACTCGATCTTTGGATTTAGACAAAATTTTGGAGTGCTCTCAGAAGGCCGCTGATATGGGGCATTCCGCTGCGCAATACCAGATGGGCATTCGCTATTATCTAGGCGACGGGCTTTCATCCGATCCAGCAACTGCCATGGAATATTTTCACAAATCTGCAAATCTTGGTTATGCACTTGCTCAGCTCCGACTCGGCTACTGCTACCAATACGGAGATGCTGTCGCTCAAGATCTCACCAAGGCTGCTGAATGGTTTAAATTGGCCGCCAAAAAAGGTAATGCAGATGCTCAATATTCTCTCGGATTTTGCTATCGCTACGGAGAGGGCGTTTCCGAAGACTTTGCCCTATCTAATGTTTGGTACCAAAAGGCCGCAACACAGGGCCACACCAATGCACAGTTTATTTTAGATATCTCCAGTACCTCCAAAACCTCTCAATCATCAGTCATTTCTCAGGCTATGCTAGATGAATCGCTATCTGCTGCAGAGCTAGGGGACCCCAACGCGCAATATATTCTCGGTCTTTGCTATTTTAAAGGTGAACTTGTCCCCAAAAATCTCRCACAAGCGGCTACATATTTTCACGAAGCTGCCCGTCAAGATCATGGCAAAGCTCAATACGAACTCGGCAAATGCTATTTTTATGGCTATGGAAAAATTCAAGATTTTACACAAGCGGCTACACTATATCAAGCGGCTGCCAATCAGGGACTTGCCTCCGCTCAGTATCGACTTGGTAGTTGCTACAAATTTGGAAAGGGCGTTGAGCCAGATGCCAACACTGCGGTCCAACTTTTTAGAGAAGCCGCAAAGTCTCAGCACACAGGTGCGCTATTCGAACTTGGCAACTACTATTATTATGGCAACGCCGAAACGCATGATATCCTTTTGTCAATGATCTGCTTCTCTCAAGCTGCCGCGGCCAATTCTGCCAGCTCGCAATATCAATTAGGCTTCTTTTATCATCAGGGACAGCCCGTTGCTCAAAACTTCGCCACCGCAGTAACCTGGTATCAAAAAGCTGCAACTTTCGAATTAGCTGCAGCGCAAACAGCCCTCGGTTTTTGCTATTATCACGGTGAGGGCGTATCTCAAGATTTTGATATTGCAGCAGAATGGTTTACAAAATCTGCCAATCAGGGACATGCAATCGCGCAGTTTTATCTCGGCGTTATTTATGCTTATGGCGAGGGTGTTTCTCTCGATCTTAGCTTAGCTGCCAAATGGTTTTCTGCATCCGCGGCTCAGGGAGATGCCGAAGCTCAATACAACTTAGCCATTTGCTATGCCACTGGGCAAGGTGTCGTTCAAGATTTTTCTACGGCCGTTGAGTGGTTCAAAAAAGCTGCTGCCCTAGGAAATACACTCGCTGAGCAACAGCTTGAATTGCTTCATTCTAATTGTTCCGATCAGTAAGCACCAGCCGCCAAATGGTTTTCTGCATCCGCGGCTCAGGGAGATGCCGAAGCTCAATACAATTTAGCCATTTGCTATGCCACTGGGCAAGGTGTCGTTCAAGATTTTTCTACGGCCGTTGAGTGGTTCAAAAAAGCTGCTGCCCTTGGAAATACACTTGCTGAGCAACAGCTTGAATTGCTTCATTCTAATTGTTCTGATCAGTAAGCACCAGCCGCCAAATGGTTTTCTGCATCCGCGGCTCAGGGAGATGCCGAAGCTCAATACAACTTAGCCATTTGCTATGCCACTGGGCAAGGTGTCGTTCAAGATTTTTCTACGGCCGTTGAGTGGTTCAAAAAAGCTGCTGCCCTAGGAAATACACTTGCTGAGCAACAGCTTGAATTACTTCATCCTAATTGTTCCGATCAGTAAGCACCAGCTATTGCATTGCTCGAGTTGCCACCACTGATACGCCTGTATCTAACAAATCTTCAATTATTACATCATACATTTTCACGGGTGCCTTCACTGTAACCTCGTTGATTGCTTTCATGCATTCATTAATTAGCTCTTTCGGTATGTCTCCATCTGTTTTAACCGGGAGGCGGTTGTGTACTCCTCCCTCGATTTTGACGGTTGATGTTACCACTCTTGTTGGTGCTGTTACCTCTTTGACTCCATATGTTACTCCTTTTGGACAGCTATTTCCTACTACTGCAAGGTCCGCATTTACAACCAGWCCGCATCCTTTTGGACATACAATACATGTCAACTCTTTATTCATTTAACAGTCCCCCTTCTTTACATTTACGACAATTCCCTTATTGGCTGCCCCCAATAAATTTTTCGGGATTACAATTTTTTCCATTTCTGCTGGCAGCAGGTGCTTCTTCTTCTGCGACATCACCACTTTGTCTCCGCTTTTCACTTCTATCCAAACATCTTTATACACCTGGCGCACCCTAAAAAACACTTCTACAAATTTATTCATTCTGTCYAKATCGATTTTTTGTGGAACGGTATACCCAACGCCTTCTCCATTTGCCACGACTATCATGTTCTCCGAATGTGTATACGGTTTAGCTATATATTCGGCCGCGCTCTCTCCAGCTTTCATACTTTCTTTCGTAACGAAATCCACCAGGTCATGCACATGCAAAACGTTTCCACAAGCAAATATTCCTGGTATTGCTGTTTGCATGTCTTCGTAGACTGCTGCGCCATTTGTTCGCGGATCCAACATTATTCCCGCATCTTTTGTGAGCTCATTTTCTGGTATCAGCCCCACAGATAGCAGCAAAGTATCGCATTCAAATTTAATCTCTGTGCCAGCTATCGGTCTAAATTTTTCGTCCACTTTGCTAACCACCACTTCTTCTAATCGTTCCTTACCTCTTATATCAGTTACGGTATGCGAAAGATACAGCGGAATATTATAGTCTTCTAGGCACTGAACTATATTTCTATTTAACCCGTTTGAATATGGCATGAGCTCCACCACAGCCAAAACTTCTGCCCCCTCTAGCGTCATTCTTCTCGCCATTATTAGCCCTATATCTCCTGATCCCAAAATCAAAACTTTTTTACCCACCAAATATCCTTCCATATTAACATATCTTTGCGCCGCACCTGCTGTAAAAACTCCCGACGGTCTCTCTCCCGGAATCGCAATGGCCCCTCTGGTTCGCTCGCGGCATCCCATTGCCAACACCACCGCTTTTG
>NZ_ABEQ01000051.3 GCF_000171335.1 Candidatus Epulonipiscium viviparus | reverse complement strand
GAGCCGGCTGTGGATACAGTAGAGAAAGAGGGGATAATTTATCCTGTTGCTACAATTACGATTAAAGGTTACGGAGACATCGTGGCAAACTTATATTATGATATAGCACCAAACACGGTAAGTAACTTTGTTGCATTAGCGGAAGCTGGATTTTATGATGGACTGATTTTTCATCGAGTGATCAAAGACTTTATGCTACAAGGCGGAGATCCAGAAGGAAACGGAACGGGCAACGCGGGATACCAAATTAAGGGTGAGTTTGCAAGCAATGGGTATAGTAACGATATAAAACATACCGAGGGAGTTTTGTCTATGGCAAGATCGATGAACCCCAATTCTGCTAGTAGTCAATTTTTTATAATGTCTGCCGATTCACCGCATTTGGATGGTGAGTATGCAGCATTTGGAAAAGTTATTTCGGGAATGGAGATTGTTGATGAGATAGAAAACGTAAAAACCAATGCAAATGACAGACCCAAAGAAGATGTGGTAATTGAGAAAATTACGATCGATAGAAAAGGAATAGATTTGCCGGCACCAGAAAAGATAGCTATTTCGTAGCAAAAAGAGAAGACCCCATATATGAGGGGTCTTTTTTTATTAGATTACTGTCATAGTATATGAAGTGGTATAGGTTTGACCAGGCTGCAGCGTAACAGCAAAAGGCTTGTCGTTAAACTCTCCAGATTCTCCATATATAGCAGGAAGTCCGCACCAAGGTTCAATACATACAAAAGGTGCTTTAATGCCTGGAGGAGTCCAAATTCCTAATGCTTCAAACCCAGTAAATGAAAGCGAAAGTCCTTTTCCAGTTGCCTCGTTAACAAGCTTAATTTCATCGGAGTTAATTTTTCTAAAAATAAAGGCGTCGTTATCGAACAAACTATGAGATAGAGGAATCCTTTTGTTATGCATTAAGTGTATAGGATTTTCAAAGCTTAAGATGCTCTTGGTATCTGTGTTATAAACTTCTGGAGTTTCTTCTTTGTTAAATACTAAAGTATAATCAGAAAAATCTCCGCCATCTAATGGGCAGTTAAAGCCAGGATGAGCACCTAAACAAAAAATCATAGGTACGGTATCAACATTTTTAACACAATATTCGGTAGTAAATCCATTGTCATTAAGAGTTTGGGTTACAGTAAGTTTATATTTGTAAGGGTAATGAGCTAATGTTTCATCAGTATAAGTGTTTTCTAGAACGATTTTGTTTTCGATTGCTTCAATCACATCATATTCAACTTTTCTAGCATGACCATGTTTTTGTATCGTATAAGGTTTGTCATCAAATTTGATAGTCTCATTGATTAAGGCCCCAACTATCGGAAACAAAACAGGCGCGCATCCAGGCCAATACTTAGGATCAGATTGCCATAAATATTCTTTTCCAGAGCTGTCTTTAAATGAACAAAGCTCGCCGCCTAGTGTTTTTACAACTGCTGTACAATTGCTATTTTTTAATATATATTCCAATTTAAAACCCTCCTTAAATGTTGTACAAAAAACATACTATCGCGTTTGGGCAAATTTGTCAAGAGCTTAGGGTTTATTTTCTATAGATCGAGCATCAGATAGCGGTTTCCTCAAGAGTAATGCGATCAAATCTGCTCTATTAAAAGGAAACAGTGGGTATAAATAACTACCCCCCACGATAGTTTTTGTTGTTGCAAGCACTGTAATATTGATAGCGACGCCAATAATGAATCCCCATAATCCGAAAATGCCGACAAGAATTAGTAAAAGAATTCTCGAAAATTTGATGCTATATCCTAGCTCGGCACTAGACTGGGTGAAGCTAGAAAGAGCAACAACAGCCATATACAATATTGCATGAGGAATGAGCCAGCCGGTTTGTATAGAATATTCTCCTAAAATTAATCCGCCAATAACAGAAAGGGACATTCCAAGTGAATTTGGTGTGTTCAGCGAAGCAATTTTAAGCGCATCGACGGCAACTTCCAAAAATAAAAATTGAACGAATAAGTCTAAGTTACTTTCTTTGGTTGGCAATATAAATGCRAGCCATTCGGGAATCCAAGACGGATTTTCAACTAGCAACACATACACTGGCGTCAAAAATAGATTCATAAATAACACGAGTACGCGTACCAACTTTAAATAATTTCCCGTCATCACCGGCAAATAGTAATCATCCATGTCTTGCATAAAATCTAGAAATCCTACGGGCAAAATCATAATAGAAGGGGTATTATCAACAATAAGTAAAATTTTTCCTTCTACAATATGCGTTGCAGCGGCATCAGGGCGCTCCGTATATTTTGCACGAGGCAGAGGATTAAGCCAATTCTTGGCAGAAAGCGCCTCCACCAAGCTCTCGTCTGCAGCGGTTAAGGCCGCTACTTGTAGATTAAGCAACTTGTTCCGAATAATTTTTAAAACTTTGGCGTCGGCTCTATTAGACATATAACCGATTACAACATCAGTTTTAGAAATAGTACCAACCTGAATTAACTCAAAAGTTAGATGTGGATCTCGAATGCGTCGGCGTATAAGGGCAGTGTTAAGAATCAGCGACTCAACAAACCCGTCCTTGGCACCGCGCAAAACTTTTTCTTGGTCGGGCTCACCAATGCGACGAGTGGGGTAGTCTCGCAAGTCAACAACGGCCGCAGAGGGGGATCCGTCAAAAAGAATAACCGTTTGCCCCGAAAGTAATGCTGTGACAATGGYGTTTAAATCAGTAACTGCAGCAGCCTCGACAGAGCTTATKGCTAGTTCCACAAGCTGTGTTGCGTTAAAGATAGAATTAACCGTTGCCTCGCCAAGAGCCAAGATGTCACGACGAATAAATTCGGTGTTAGATTCTTTAGTAAACCCATCTATAAGAAACAAGTAAAAAGTTTTGTTATAAAGATGGATCTTTTTTTGTAATAAATCGAAGCTTCTTTCGAAAGGCAAAATAGCTCTCAAAGTCTCGAGATTTTTATCAATTTTGTCGGATAATACCACTCTGTCACCTACCTAGTAAATTTATACTTCCAAACTAACTACATCTATACTACAAGAATCAGATGCTAAGCCATCGGCAGAAGCGGTCAATGTCAATCGGCCCGCATCGGAAGACTTTGCAATTGCGATGAGCTTGCCGTGAAATGCTTCGCAGTATGGCTGAGCAAAAATACGTGTGGATGTCGCGTCGCCCGCATCAGAAGCAACGTACTCGCCACCGCTCACCGAAAATACTACTCGGGTATTTGCATGTGGACATATATTTCCAGCTGCATCGAGCACATCAACTTCAAAATAAGCGAAGTCATCGCCGGTMGCAGCAATTGATGCCGTTTCTGCAGTAACTCGAAGCTTGGCAGGTGCCTCCGCGGTTTTGATCGTGGTTGAGAGCCCGTCATCTGCAACAACCRTGATTTGGCCAGGTGCAAATACAATATCAGTCCAGATTAGACGATTTGAAAGTAGCTCGTCGTTTTCATCTTTGTGTTGAATGYCATGCGAAACRCCGTTTACAAATAATTCTGCTGCATGAGCGTGAGTGTAACAATGAATATCTATCACATCGCCCTCATTCCAATTCCAGTGTGGCAGTACGTGTACAAATTTTTTGTTGGTCCAGGCAGACATATACGCATATGCTCGATCTTTTTTGAGGCCAGCAAGATCGTAGATGCCAAAGTATGAACTGCGAGAAGGCCAGTCGGAATGATACGGAGATGGTTCACCCAAATAGTCGAAGCCGGTCCAGACAAATTCTCCTAATAAATATTTGTACTTCTTCTGTACAAAAAATTCTCGCTCAGGATAATACGACCACGGCCTGCCTAGCAAATCATATGAAGATGCTTGCAAGTCGGGAGCATTTGGTGCAATGCTAGGATACTTTACTGGAAAATAATAGTGTCCGCGAGAGCTAAGTGCAGAAGCGGTTTCGCTGCCATATAGAACTGCATCTGGATAAATTTGGTGAAAGCGGTCATATTGATGCGGCTTATAATTGACACCAACGATATCAACTTCTGCAGTTAGCCCATTGATAAAAGCGGTCTCGGTGTTGTTAAACCCAGCGGTGGTGGGGCGAGTATAATCATGAGCGTGGCAAATATCATTAAAAAACTTGGCATATTTCCAGCCATAAATCAGCTTTTGCTCTAAAATTTCGTTGCCAATGGACCACATCAAAACGCTGGGGTGATTTCTGTCGCGGCAAACCATGGCCGTCATATCGGCAATTGCCTCTTGTTTGAAATGTTTGGCATAGCTATTTTTAAGTTTATGGAGCTCCCACTCATCGAATGCTTCGTCCATAGTCAGTAAACCATATTCGTCGCACATATCAAGATATTCGGGAGACGGAGGATTGTGGCTAAATCGAATAGCATTGGTGCCGATATCAATAAGTTTTTCGAGCTGGCGACGTATTGCAGAAATATTTACGGCAGCACCTATCGCGCCCAGGTCATGATGCATACAGACACCGTTTAATTTAATATATTTGTCGTTGATGAAAAGTCCTTTGTTTGCGTCATATTTTATAGTTCGGATGCCAAACTTGGTTGCAGTTGTGTCGGAGTTCTTTCCTTTTACATGTAGTTTAGCAGTAAAAGTGTAGAGATACGCATTTAACACTTCCCACAGATGATAATTATCTAATGCAATCTGTCCAGAGAACTTCGCTTTGTTGGAAATAAACTTTTGAGATGCAACAATGTTATTGCTCTGGTCGCAAATTTCAACTTCGAGAATATATTCTTCGGCGGCAATGATGTTGATGTCGAAATCTATCTCGGCACGTTTGCCTCGAACTGTTGGGCGAACGAATATGGCCTGATATGGGAAATACGCATCTCCTTTCTGAACCAATCGAACATTGCGATAGATCCCAGCGCCGGTGTACCATCTGGAGGCATGTCCCTCGGGGCGTACAGATACAGCAACAAGATTGGTGGCGCCAAAGTTGCAAGCCGATGTGGCATCAACGCAAAAAGAAGTGTAGCCATAGATGTGCCCGCCAACTTTGATGCCATTCACATAGACTGTGCTGTTAGACATGATGCCATCAAACTCGAGAAATACATTTTTGGTTGCAGCATCAACAAAGAACTCCTTGCGATACCAGGCCCAATCGGTAATAGGTAATCCGCCAGTTCTGCCAACGTGTACCATGGGTTTGTTGATGCCATCGGCCACGATTTTCTCAAATTGCTTATCGTTTTCCTCTGCAAAAGGTCCGTCAATGGCATAGTCGTGAGGCACCGCCACTGTTACAAAATCAGAATCATCAAAATCAATTTTATATGCATCATCCTGAGTACTTTTTGCAAATTTCCAAAATTTATCCATGCTTACCTCCAAAGTGTTGTTATATAGTTTTAGTGGTGTAGTCTTCGATATTCATAATTTCTGTTGCAAACGAATTATAAAAAGCTGGTTCGTGTGATACGACTAAAATGGTTCCGCGAAATGAGGCCAGAGCGCGAGACAATTCATCTTTGGCGTATTGGTCGAGATGATTGGTAGGTTCGTCGAGTACCAGCAAATTGAGTTCGTTGTGTAGAATTTTACATAAGCGTACCTTTGCATTTTCGCCTCCAGAAAGTACACGCATCAGGCTGGTGATGTGGTCGGTGGTAAGGCCGCATTTTGCAAGTTCGGAACGCACTTCGTGATTGGTCATAGATGGATACGCAGCCCACATTTCGTCTAACGCTGTTCGGTTGCTGACTACTTCTTCTTGTTCAAAATAACCCAAATCGATGTTTTCTCCCAATGCCACTTTTCCTGAAAATGGTGCAGTGATGCCAAGCAATGTTTTGAGTAGGGTAGATTTTCCTAAACCRTTTACACCGCATATGGCAATTTTTTTTCCACGCTCTATGCTAAAGTTCATCGGAGAGGTGAGAGCAGAGTCGTATCCGATCACCAAATCATGCGCTTCGATCAAAAATTTACTAGGAGCTTTTGAAAATTTAAAGTTGAATATAGGCTTTGGTTTTTCGCGAGGCTTTTCTAGCTTGTCCATTTTGTCTAATTGCTTCATGCGGCTTCGAGCCATTCCGGTAGTGGCAACGCGGGCCTTGTTTCTAGCAATAAAGTCTTCGAGCTTGTCGATCTCCTTTTGCTGTCTATCATACGCTTTTTGTGCTTGTTCTTTTTTTAGAGCATAGACACGCTGAAATTCTTCGTAATTGCCGACATACCTGGTGATGTGACTTTTTTCAACGTGATAGATAATATTACAGACATCGTTTACAAATGGAATATCGTGAGATACGAGAATAAACGCATTTTCATAGTTTTGCAAGTAGCGTTTAAGCCAGGTGATGTGATTTTCGTCGAGATAGTTGGTGGGCTCATCCAAAATTAGGATAGTCGGGTTTTGTAGCAGCAGCTTGGTAAGTAGAACCTTTGTTCGTTGCCCACCGCTAAGCTCAGCTACATTTTTATCAAGCCCGATTTCGGCAAGACCCAGCCCGGCGGCAACTTCTTCTATCTTGGAATCTAGCACATAAAAACCACTACTGTCAAGGATGTTYTGAATCTCGGCAGCGTCTTCCATAAGGCGGTCAACATCAGAAGCTTCACCCATTTTGTCGTAAAGCTCTAGCATTTCTTTTTCGAGATCGAACAACGCGTCAAAGGCACGACGTAGGTTTTCGCGAATGGTTGTGCCCTTAATAAGTGATGATTGCTGGTCTAGGTATCCTACAGTTACGCGGTTAGACCACTTGACGGTGCCGCTATCTGGCATCAAAGCTCCGGTAATAATATTTAAAAAAGTGGATTTGCCCTCGCCGTTTGCACCAACAAGAGCAACCTTTTCACCTTTTAATAATCGAAATGAAACATCTTCTAATATGGAACGTGAGCCAAATCCGTGAGTCACGTTTGATACATCTAATACRCTCATAAAAATTCTCCTTCTGAATATATGCCTAAATATATAAAAAATCCCCTCTAGATTTGAGGGGCAATACAGTATAGCATAATTTGGAATGCTTTGTAAATAGTATTACAGTATAAAAGGATCGGTTCGAACCAGGTTGATATTAGAATTGGATGCATCATCGACATTCTGATAATGTTGCCCTCCGAGGCAATAGTGCCCATCAGCAATATCACGCATTTTGTAGACTCCTGGCTCGTTAGCAAAAGTTTGGATTAGAGAATCTCCCAGAGGAGGCTTGGCAACTACCTTGTAGGTAACGGCAGAAATATCATTAGGATTCCCTCGATGCTGAACGCTATATTGCACAGAGCTAAAACAACTAGTAGACTGGCAATCTTCATTCCAACGTGCGCAAGGTTTTGGCAAAATGTAGCGTAGCATTGTATCCTTCTTTGCTTTCATATAATTGTTGATTTGGTTGTTTAGTGTAACCGCATTATATTGGCAGTCGTAGTTTTTGGTGGTTACATCCTCAAGAACCAATAGGCCGTTTTGTGTGAGATGCGTTTCGGCAAGTGAGATAATTTGCGAAAAGATATCGGTGCCATCGAGAAAGTTATATATTTCGTTGCAAAATTTAAATGTATGCATAATATCGACAGTGCTGCCGAGGTGGAGGTTTTTTAGGGATTGAGCAATAACTTTGGGATTGTTGAATGTTATTTTATAAAGATTAGAGACGAGTTTGTTATGTTGCGAATCGAGTGGGATAAAAGACTGAATATGTTCAATGAGATGCGTTTGTAGTTGCAGAGCGTTTGCATTGCCGTCTATGGAATAAATTGTAAAAGTTTTGTTAGTAAAATAATGATTGAGGACATTTAGCAGACCAAATATATCACCGCCTGTGCCAGAACCAATTGCTATAATCTTGATTTCATCTTTTTGATCAAAAGTTTGCCAGACTATCTGTTGTGCAAATAAATTATAATATATTCGGTAGGCTTCTACAAATGTACGAGGAAAGTAGGTTCCCAAATATTTGCGATTTTGATAAGCATCGTTTTCTAAGTTTGCTTTGGTTTCATCATAGTTTGTATCATAAATTGCTCCTAAAGTGGTAAAAATATAATTTTCTAACCGGGGGTTAATACTAATCATAGTAGTGTCCTTTCTTAGTGAATTTCAAAAAGTAATTAATAATATTAGTATATTAATTCAAAATTATTTATATGCTTAACTTTTAGCCTTGATATTTGATTTTTTTGATACTATAATTTTGTGTTGTAGAGGGGTGAGAAATGTGTATTATAGCAACTTAAGAGTAAATTTAATTACAGCAACTTGTGGATACGTAAGCAAGGATTGGGGAGAGGTCAACGAGCATCCTGATGTAAATAAGTTATATCTAATTCTTGAGGGCGAAGGATCGGTAACGTGCAATAAGACAGAATATTATCCAGAGGTGGGAGATATTATGTTTGTGCCAAAGGGTTCTCTAAATTCATATGCAACCAATAAAGATAAACCATACAAAAAATACTGGTGCCATTTTGATGCAGATATATTGAGTACAGACATTGCAGTGTATTTGTCGTTTCCACTTTTGGTAAAAAATGCAAATAAAAAAATATCCTACAAGCTGTTTGCAAAGCTAGTAAAGTACCATGAGAGCAAAAATCCGATAGATGCTATATACGCAAAAGCACTGCTATTAAGAATTATACATTTCTATTTTAGTGAATGCGAGTTTGTAAAAATTAATGATGTGCCAAATCAAACTGTAATGGGAAAGTTGGTAAAGTATATCGATGAAAACCTGGAGCGCAAGATTACTCTAACGGAGCTTGCTAAATTTGCGCATCTTAATGCAAATTATTTGTGTACCCTATTTTCTAGCACCTTTGGGCAAACTCCAATAGAATATATAACAAACAAAAAGATAGAGAAGGCAAAAATTTTACTGCGAACAACCACTGATACAATCGAAGAAATTTCAAATACACTGGGGTTTAGTTCGCCGTTCTATTTTAGTGCAGTTTTTAAGAAGCGTATAGGATATTCRCCATCGCAGTTTAGGCAATCGAGAATGGGTAAATAAGGAGGTATTGATATGAAAGTTTATTTAGTAAATGGTAGCGCAAAGCCACAAGGAACAACGTTTACCGCATTGACCAATGTGAAGGAGAGCTTAGAAGAAAATGGAATAGAAGCCGAGATCTATTGGATAGGTAACAAGGCGATTTCTGGATGCCTAGGTTGTAATGTATGTAGAAAATCTGGCAAATGTATTTTGAATGATTCGGTAAATGAGTTTGCACAGCTAGCCAAAGATGCGGATGGCTTTGTATTTGGATCACCGGTTCACTACGCCGCTGCGACGGGGTTTATTACTGCATTTATGGATAGGCTGTTTTATAGCGCTGGAAAAAATTTGGCATATAAGCCCGCCAGTGCGGTAACTGTCGCTAGACGTGGAGGACAATCGTCAACGTTCGATCAGCTAAACAAATATTTTACGATCAATCAGATGCCGGTGGTCAGCTCAACGTATTGGAACCAAGTATACGGGCTAAGCGGAGAACAAACACAACAAGATATAGAAGGAACACAGGTGATGCAAGTACTAGGCAACAACATGGCGTGGCTTCTAAAATGTATAGAAGCTGGAAAAAATAACGGCATTGTACCAAGAGAGTTGCCAGTTTTAGTGCATACAAATTTCGTGCGTTAAGAAAAAGCAATTACTGCCGAAGCTAATTCAGCAGTAGTTGCTTACATAATGTCCATAAAGCTTATTTGGTTTGACTCGGGGAGATCGCCAAGCATTCCAAGTTGATACATTTTATCGATAACGGTTTGATTGACTTTGGTTCGAGTTTTGAATTCGTCTCGTGATAAAAATGGACCATTCTTTGCAGCTTCGACAACCATGGCGGCAGCTTTGTCGCCCATCCCATCTATTGTTCCTAGAGAAGGCATGATCTGGCCATCTATAATTTGAAAATCTACGTCAGATGCAGTAAAAATATCGATCGGCTTAAACGAAAAACCTCTGGCATACATCTCCTGTACAATTCGCATATCCTTGAGTGTATCCTGATCCTTTGCAGTTTGCTTATCTTTGGGCATAGAGGTGATTGCCTTCATATTGGCTTCCAACTTTTCTTTGCCAAAACACATCAGTTCGTAGTTAAAGGATGATGCGCGTATGCTAAAGAATGCCGTATAGTAGGCAAGTGGATGAAATACCTTATACCAAGCAATGCGCCAGGCCATCATAACATATGCGGCAGCGTGGGCCTTTGGAAACATATACTTAATTTTCTTGCATGACCAAATATACCAATCGGGTACATCTTTTTCTAGCATAGCCTGTTCCCATTCGGGCTTTAGGCCTTTGCCTTTACGGACGCTTTCCATAATGGTGAATGCTGTTCCGGCTTCGAGCCCCATGCTTATGAGATAAGTCATRATGTCATCGCGAGTRCATATAACAGTTGAGATGGTGCCCTTGCCTTCTTCGATCAAAGTTTGTGCATTGCCGAGCCASACGTCGGTGCCATGAGATAACCCAGAAATTCGAACGAGGTCAGAAAAATTTTGCGGCTTYGCATCTAATAGCATCTGGATAACGAAATCTGTTCCAAATTCTGGAACTCCTAAGGACCCAAGTTGAATTCCAGAAATGTCTGCTGGCTGTATGCCTAATACTGCAGTGCCATGAAATAGCGCCATCACGTCTTTRTCGTCTAGCCGTATAGTTGCAGAAGAAATCCCTGTTATATCTTCTAATCGTCGAATAATTGTAGGATCATCGTGCCCCAGAATATCAAGTTTTAGTAGGTTGTGATCTATTGAGTGATACTCATAATGCGTTGTAATWATAGGAGTATTCACATCGTTGGCGGGATGTTGGACGGCACAAAATTCGTATATATCGCGATCATGGGGAACGACGATAATGCCGCCGGGGTGTTGCCCTGTTGTTCGCTTAACGCCAGTACATCCCGAAGCAATTCGTCGCATCTCGGCACGGCGCTTAGAAAGTTGTCGCTTTTCAAGATATTTGAATACATACATTAAGGCAGTTTTATCAGCAACAGTGCCTATGGTGCCAGCTCTAAATGCCTTGCCCTCTCCAAAAAGCACTTCTACATATTTATGTGCCTTCGATTGATATTCACCCGAAAAGTTGAGGTCGATATCGGGTTCTTTGTCGCCGTAGAATCCCAAAAATGTTTCGAAGGGAATGTCGTGGCCTTCTTTGTTGAGTGGTGTTTGGCATTTRGGACAATTTCGATCGGGGATGTCGCAACCCGAGGTGCCTGCGGAGTTGGTATCAAAATCTGTATAAAAGCATTGGGGGCATATATAGTGTGCAGCCAGCGGATTTACCTCTGTAATTCCAGACATTGTTGCTGCAAATGATGAGCCAACCGAACCTCGCGAGCCTACCAGATACCCGTGGTCGTTGGAGTCCCACACAAGCTTTTGCGCAATGATATACATCACGGCATAGCCATTGCTAATGATAGAGTTTAACTCGCGCTCGAGTCTAGCAGTAACGGGCTCTGGCAAGTCGGGGCCATAAATTTCATGAGCTTTGTCATAGCAAATCTTACGTAGCTCCTTGTCGGAATCGGCAATTACGGGAGGGCACTTGTCGGGCAACACGGGTGAAATTTTTTCGATCTGCGTTGCAATAGCATTGGTATTTTCTACAACGACTTCATATGCTTTTGCAGAGCCGAGGTAACTAAATTCGTCGAGCATCTCATCGGTGGTTCGAAAATATAACGGCGGTTGCAAGTCCGCATCTTTAAAACCTTTGTAGTCCATCAAAATACGTCTATAAATTTCGTCTTCGGGGTCTAAAAAATGKACATCGCAGGTTGCGACGACGCGCTTGCCACACTTTTCTCCAAGTTGAACTATCCTTTTGTTATAATCTTCCAAATCTTTTCTGGATGTTGCAGCATGCTTATCACTGCGTATCATAAACTCATTATTCATGGTGGGCTGAATTTCGAGATAATCATAAAAGTCCACGATGCTTTCGATGTTGTTGCTATCTCTTAGTAGTGCAGAAAAAACTTCTCCAGCTTCGCAGGCAGAGCCGATGATAAGTCCTTCACGATGCTGGGCTATCAAACTTTTTGGCATTCGGGGGCGCCGAGCGAAGTAGTCGAGATGCGATGCGGAAACGAGTTTGTTGAGATTTATGCGACCGATTTCATTTTTGACCAAGATGATGCCRTGATATGTKGGTAATTTTTTTATAGCTTCGGCGGAAGTGTTGCTTAGCTCGTTGAGTTGATCGAGGTTGCGGATTTCTCTTTGCGCAAGCATTTCTATAAATTTGAGAAAAATTTCGGCAGTGGCGGAGGCATCGTCRACGGCCCTATGATGGTTTTTGAGCGACACCTTAAGTTTGTTGGCAATGTTGGAGAGCTTTGCGTTGCCAAGATTTGGAAGAAGAATTCGCGCCATAGAGACAGTGTCTATATAGGTTTTGTTAAATTCGATTGCGAGGTCGCGGGTGTTGTGTAATATAAAACCCATATCAAAATCTGCGTTATGTGCAACCAATATTGCGGAGGCGCAAAACTCTACAAACTGCGGCAAGACGGCGGCGATGGTGGGCGCATCTGCGATATCGGTAGTGGTTATGCCGGTTAATTCGGTGATATGTTCTGGGATATCGGTTTCGGGATTTACAAAGGAGCTAAAAGTATCGATGATCTTGCCGTTGCGTATTTTTACTGCGCCGATTTCGATTATCTTGTTGGATGAAGAGCTAAGGCCAGTGGTTTCTAAGTCGAAGATAACAAACTCATCTTCAAAAGTTGCGGTGGCATCGCCAGAAACAATCTTCGTACAGTCATCTACAAAATAGGCTTCGACGCCATATATAATTTTGAAGGGGTCATCTTTTTCTATACAGTGGTTGGCAATCGGAAACGCTTGGAGGCAGCCATGATCGGTTATGGCAACAGCGGGCATTCCCCACTCTTTGGCACGCTTGATCATGGCCTTAATATCAACTACACTATCCATATCGCTCATCTTTGTGTGCAGATGTAATTCTACTCGTTTAACTGGCGCAGTATCGACGCGTTTTTGGCGAAAAGCATCAATCTTCTTGATTCCCCTAATCGAGGCTAAGGCAACTTCTTTGTCAAATTTGTCATAGACTGCCACGCCCTTAACTTTATAGTAATCGCCTTTTTTAAGCTCCGATAGTATATTACCCACTTCTTCATTAGCTGCAAATATTTTGAAGGTGATCGTATCCGTATAGTCAGACAAATCACAAATGATAATTGTTTTTTCGGAGCGAATTACTCGAGTTTCGATGTTTAATAGCTCGCCCTGAACTACAACTTCGCCGATCTCATCCACAACTTCATCGATAGRTATAGCAGATCCTTCGCAATTTCGGCCATAAATCATATTGGTCATATCGACCTTTACTTTTTTGCGTGACCGATATGACGACGATGAGGATTTGGCAGTAGAAGGTAGCTGGTCAGAAGGTTTAACTTTACTGCGAACAGGTGATTCGGYCCTGATGCGTTCGATTTCCTTTAATAGATTTTGTTCGCTAATGCTATAAGTAGGAGAAGCATCGATAGCGCCAAAGTTAAACGTAAAAGCTGCAGTCTTGTTAAATCGCTGAGCAAAAGTATCCTGTAGAAATAGTATTAATTTGTTAAAGGTTTGGTCGTTAAAAGCGTCGGTTGCGATATTAATAACGACAGTATCGTTTTCTACGCAAAAAGTGGACTCTCGTAGAATTAGATGAAATAAAAGATTGCAGCTCATAAGCTCCTCTAGCAAGATCGGGTGGTATTCTGCGACGAGTTTTTCTAGTGTGTATTCGCTAGGTAGATTGTAAGAATCCTCGATGCAAATATCAAAGTTAGCGTTGCTAAAAAGTTGAGATTTTATTTGTGTAATAATAGCTTGTTTGGTCGTAAAAGATAGCAAATTTGATGACATTGCTATAAAGAATATTAACTTATTTTGACTTTTGCTAAATTGAACATCTGTAACCAATGAATTTTTCATCGTATTGCGTAAGTTGGGATTGAGTGTTAAGTCGGTTAGTACATCAAAGAACTTTTTGTCAGCCATTGTAAAACTTCCTTCTATATATAGTATATAAGCAGTATTGGCAATCGCTAGTGTTTTTATAACAGGTGAGCCTTGCAAAAATTTTACTGATATGATAGTCTGCTAGAAGATAGTTCAATAACAAGTTTTGGAGGTATGTATGAAACATAATTGGAAATTCAAAAAAGGTGAAATGAACGATGCATATAGAGTAGATTTTGACGACTCAGATTTTAGAATAGTATCTGTACCACACGATTACGCGATAGAGGGACCCTTTTCTCCGGATAACGATAAACAAGGCGAAAAAGTGGAAGCCGATGGAATCCACGATAAGATTACTCATGTTGGGCGAACCGGAGCGTTGCCAATTACCGATTGGGCTTGGTATCGCAAAGAATTTTTTGTGGACAAAGATGCCAAAAATGTATTCTTAGAATTTGATGGAATCATGTGTAACAGTACGATATATGTAAATGAAACTGAAGTGGGTGGCAGAATTTATGGCTATTCATCGTTTAGTGTAGATATAACTAGTGCTTGTAAGTTTGGAGAAAACAACTTGCTGGCTATTTCGGTGCGCCCAGAAGGCAATGCGTCGCGATGGTATCCAGGAGCAGGAGTATATAGAAATGTGCGTTTGGTTCAAAAAGGCAGTGAATATTTTCCATATTTGCCATTGTTCATACGTCCGGCAGTAAAGGGAGATTGCGCAGAAGTAGCATTCGATATTAACGTGGCAACTAATGAACAAGAGTATATGCTCGATGTTGCAATATATGACCAAGAAGGTAAATTGGTAGCATCTCAAAAATATACTTCAACGAAAGCAAAGTTTTCTGGAGAATTAGAACTTGAAAATTATCATCTGTGGGAAATATTAAATTCGTATTTATATACCTTCGAAGCAAAACTATATATAAAAGGAAAAGAAGCAGATATCGCAATAACTAAATTTGGCATTAGAACAATTGACTACGGCCCAGACAAAGGCTTATATATCAACAATAAATATACAAAGCTAAACGGTGTGTGCATGCATCACGATCTGGGAGCGCTAGGAGCCGTGGTTAATATATCTGCTATCAATCGTCAAATTGAAAAGTTAATCGATATAGGAGTAAATGCGATTAGATTTAGCCACAATCCGCCATCTCCAGAATATCTAGATGCGTGTGATAGGTATGGAATTGTAACAATAGATGAAGCATTTGATGAATGGAAAATCCAAAARGTTTCAAACGGATACGGAAAGCACTTTAATCAAGAAGGTGAAAAAGATATTCGCACGATGGTAAAACGCGATCGCAATCATCCGTCTATTATAATGTGGTCGATAGGCAACGAAATATTAGAGCAACGATTGATATATGGCTGGAAGTATGCAAAATTTTTAAGCGATATTTGCCACGAAGAGGATCCAACACGACCTACGACGGCAGGATTTAATAACACAGAAGGAGCATTTACTAATGGGCTTGCAGCAGAAGTTGATATAGTTGGTGCCAATTATAAGCCGCATCAGTATGTGCGTTTTCATAACACATATCCAGATGCAGTATTATATGGTAGCGAAACATCATCTTGCCTAAGTTCTCGCGGGCACTACTATCTGCCAAAGCGCTACCCATCAATAGCAGAGCCGATGGAAGACTTGCAAATGTGCTCATACGATATGGAAGGGCCGGCTTGGGCATACTATCCAGAACGAGAAATATATGTGCAAAAGAAAAATGACTATCTGCTAGGAGAATTTGTGTGGACAGGCTTTGACTATCTGGGAGAGCCAACACCGTATCGCTTGGAGTGGCCATCGCGTAGCTCATATTTTGGAATATATGATTTGGCAGGGCTAAAAAAAGATCGTGCGTATTCATATATGTCGGCGTGGACAGATAAAGAATTTATCCATATATTGCCACATTGGAATTGGAACGAAGGAGATGTAGTAGATATCCATTGCTATACACACGCAAAAGAAGCGGAGTTGTTTGTAAACGGAGTTTCACATGGAATTAAGCATAAAGATGAAAACGATGAGCTTTTATCTAACAGGTTAATTTGGAAATATATAAAATTTGTACCAGGAGAAATTACAGTAGTTGCGCAAGATAAGACCAAAATGAGTGCAACAATAAAGACAGCTGGAGAGCCGGCTCAAATAAAAATTACACCAGAGAGAACCGAAATCAAAGCCGATGGAGAAGATCTAATATACTTCGTTTTAGAAATTTTGGATAAAGACGGCGTGCTGTGTCCAAAAGCTAATAACAGAGTGGATTTAACAGTAGATGGCGGAGAGTATGTAGCCGCTGATGCTGGAGATGCGACATCGTTAAGAATGTTTACAGAGCCATACTGTGAGGCATTTAGCGGAAAGTTGGTAGCGATAGCCAAATCGGCGGCGGCGGGAACGCTAACTCTAAAAGCAACGGCGCCAGAACTGGGTGAAGCGACGGCAAAGATACAGGTAAAATGATAAAGGTATGCGCATAAATAAGGCCGTAGCAGCGAAAGAATCTGCTATGGCGTGCATATATTAGATAAGCGAAAATATGGAAATCTTATCCTGAAGCTCTGAAAGTTCACGGGATAGACTAAGATCTAGTACTTCGTGTTGAACAAGAGGTTCATCAGATATAACGGGTGCGTTGGAGACCAATGACGGCTCTACTTTGATAGCCGTAATATCATCTATAAATATAAAAGACGTTAAAATATAGTGGTCACCCTGTTTTGATAACAAGCCGTCGCCGGGTAACGATGCGACATTTTCGAATACAGAGTTGAACCAAAATTGAATAGATTTAATCTCTGCAGGATTAACTGGCTTACCAGATCTTTGACCAATAAATTGATCAAATGGGATGGTGATGTATTTTGCTTCAGTAGTTTTCATAAAGTCGGTAAGTTCTGTTTCAAACTCTTCCTGTGCAGTTGATAGCTGAACCACAAATTTTTGGCCATACCCATCGGGTTGAATCCACATACTAAGTGCGTTGTAATTAAACTCTCCGGAGATTTTAATCTTTTTGCCAGAAACAAAGCCTGCCCATACAGTAGTTCCGCGATAATCTAGCGTATAGTTTAGTTGTCCCATAAATTGCCCTAGTCCTTCATGTTGAGGATACAAATTAAATGATGCGCTACTTCCGGCGGCAGCGGTAGAGTCGCCATATGCCAAACGAACAACTTCGTCGTAACCAAAGTAGTATTCAAAGTTTTCAAAGATATGTTGCGGAGGAGAAGGTCTTTCTTTGCCGATGCTAATAAATGAAACCTGTCCTAATAGTTTTCCGTCAGCAAGTAGTGAAATATCGGCTGTGTTGGTTGGGATAATAGAAGCGATATCGTCTTCAGAAAATGTTACGGTATATAACCCGTCCTCATTGATTGTAGCAGGAAAACTGATGATCCCAGATGCAGAATCAGAAATCATAAACTCTACTTCTGTTGCGTTTTGAGCAACACCGATGAACATTGTAGGTTTCAGTATGGTTTGCATATCGTGTGGAGCTAGCAAATATCCAGTGGGAGGGTGCGGTTCTAATGTGGCCTCAACATGATGAGTGGTATCGTAAAAATTCGTGCCTGCRGCAAAAATAATTCCGCTTGTATTGTATAAATCTATGAACTCATTAATCATTTCATGCCCGGAGGTTGCGTTATATTTAAACGGTATAAAAAAATCATCGGCAGTAAAGTTGGCCCATAAAAGGGTGTATGCCAATCCGCATTCTTGAGCGATTTTGAAAATATTAGCAAAAAAGTTTTGGTTTGCTATTGGATTATTCGTAATATCTAAGCCATTTTTGGAGCCATCTGCGCGGCGAATGCTTGCACCAGTTTCGGATAAGGCTGGGATTTTGTCTTTAATCATTGCAGCTTCAGCAAGAATTTTGCAAGACGTTTGAAGTGTATTTATATACAGAGTGTTATATTGTTCACCAGCAATTGAGTAGTCGCAGTAGTAGTTGAATGCCATAATATCGACATAGTCATCTCCAGGAAATTTTTCGAGATAATGACCGATAGAGTCGAAAGGTCCGTTTGGTGAATATACATATAGAAAATTATGTACACCATTGTCTTTTAAATAATCGACAGTGTATCTATATAAAGATTTGTAAGTATTGACAGAAAGAGCAGAGCCCCACCAAAACCAGCCGCCATTGTTTTTGGGAAACGGACGAAATAGTACGGGGATATCTCCTATGGCGGAAGCGTATTGTACGATTATATCGAGATACGTATTAAATTTATCGTTGAGCTTACCTCCGGGCAAGATGTGTGCGACAGGGTTGCCAGATAAATTTTTAGAATCTATGAAACTGGCTCCGAAATAATCATATTCGCCATCAGATATATCAAATCGCGAATCTGTAAAATTGGGTGGATAAACAGATAAAGTAATGAGAGCGCCTTCGCTAGCAGCTTTTTTGGTGACTTCAACACTCTTGGCAAACGCATCAGCAAGAGAGGTTGCCTCTATTTCGCTACCAGTTAATGTGGCGGCATCGAAACCTACAAGGCCAGCATAAGTGCCGGTAATTTCTTTAACATCAGAGCCACCAGCTGCATTGGAATATACACAGTGAGTGAGATCGTTTTGATGCCCAAACAAAGTTTGATTAGCAGCAGACAAAGACCGCAAAAATGCAGCGGCGGCCCTAGTGGTTGGGGTAGCTTGTTTGTCGGCAAGGGAAACAGAGTCAGGTAAATAYGACAAGTTTGCCTTTTCCGGGGTACCTGCTAAAGATGTTATCTGAACAGTATGATCTAATGTCATCATAAAAATTCCTCCTAAATATAGTGTAGTAAAAAATGTACTGTTACAAGCAGTAACCGTTTTGAAGTAGATGGTTAGTCATATTGTAATAATAAATAATTATAATGAATTATAGTATAAAAAATAAAATTTGTAAAGAGTATAATTTAGATGAAACAAATTGAAATTTCAGAAATCATGTCTATGAGTTTTTGTGCATATTCAAAATCATGTCCACATAATATAATATTAAGTATTTTGAATAAAATGATATCAAATTATGAAACAAGTTAAGAAGAATTGGAGGACAAAATGAATTTCAAAGAAAATTTTAAAGAGAATGTAAAAAAAGCAGAATCAAATACGGCGAAAGCTCTAGCATTTACAAATCTGAAAATGGGAAAATCTTCGGAATCAGCGGAGAATCCAACAGAAGAATCGAATACGGCGAAAGTTCCAGTATTTGGAAACTTGAAAATAGGAAAAGCTACAGAGTCAGGAGCAGCGGAGAATACAACAGCGGAATCGAATACGGCGAAAGCACCGGCATTTGCAAATCTGAAAATGGGAAAAGCTACAGAATCGGGAGCAGCGGGGAAAACTCCAGCAGAATCGAATACGGCGAAAGCACCGGCATTTGCAAATCTGAAAATAGGAAAAGCAACGGAATCGGGAGCAGCGGGGAAAACTCCAGCGGAATCGAATGCGGCGAAAGCACTGGCATTTGCAAATCTGAAAATAGGAAAAGCTACAGAATCGGGAGCAGCGGGGAAAACTCCAGCGGAATCGAATGCGGCAAAAACTTCAGCATTTGCAAATCTGAAAATAGGAAAAGCAACGGAATCGGGAGCAGCGGGGAATACAACAGCGGAATCGAATACGGCGAAAGCTCCAGCATCTGCGAATCCGAATACGGCGAAAGCACCGGCATTTGCAAATCTGAAAATGGGAAAAGCTACAGAGTCAGGAGCAGCGGGGAAAACTCCAGCAGAATCGAATACGGCGAAAGCTCCAGCATCTGCGAATCCGAATACGGCGAAAGCTCCAGCATTTGCAAATCTGAAAATGGGAAAAGCTACAGAGTCGGGAGCAGCGGGGAAAACTCCAGCAGAATCGAATACGGCGAAAGCTCCAGCATCTGCGAATCCGAATACGGCGAAAGCTCCAGTATTTGGAAATTTGAAAATGGGAAAAGCAACGGAATCGGGAGCAGCTGGGAATACAACAGCGGAATCGAATACGGCGAAAGCACCGGCATTTGCAAATCTGAAAATAGGAAAAGCAACGGAATCGGGAGCAGCTGGGAATACAACAGCGGAATCGAATGCGGCAAAAACTTCAGCATTTGCAAATCTGAAAATGGGAAAAGCTACAGAGTCAGGAGCAGCGGGGAAAACTCCAGCAGAATCGAATACGGCGAAAGCTCCAGCATCTGCGAATCCGAATACGGCGAAAGCACCGGCATTTGCAAATCTGAAAATGGGAAAAACTACAGAATCGGGAGCAGCTGGGAATACAACAGCGGAATCGAATGCGGCGAAAGCACCAGCATTTGCAAATCTGAAAATGGGAAAAGCTACAGAATCGGGAGCAGCGGGGAAAACTCCAGCAGAATCGAATRCGGCGAAAGCACTGGCATTTGCAAATCTGAAAATGGGAAAAGCTACAGAGTCGGGAGCAGCGGGGAAAACTCCAGCGGAATCGAATACGGCGAAAGCTCCAGCATCTGCGAATCCGAATACGGCGAAAGTTCCAGTATTTGGAAATTTGAAAATGGGAAAAGCTACAGAATCGGGAGCAGCTGGGAATACAACAGCGGAATCGAATGCGGCGAAAGCACCAGCATTTGCAAATCTGAAAATGGGAAAAGCTACAGAATCGGGAGCAGCGGGGAAAACTCCAGCAGAATCGAATACGGCGAAAGCTCCAGCATCTGCGAATCCGAATACGGCGAAAGCTCCAGCATTTGCAAATCTGAAAATGGGAAAAGCTACAGAGTCAGGAGCAGCAGGGAAAACTCCAGCGGAATCGAATGCGGCGAAAGCTCCAGCATCTGCGAATCCGAATACGGCGAAAGCACCGGCATTTGCAAATCTGAAAATAGGAAAAGCTACAGAATCGGGAGCAGCTGGGAATACAACAGCGGAATCGAATGCGGCGAAAGCACCAGCATTTGCAAATCTGAAAATGGGAAAAGCTACAGAATCGGGAGCAGCGGGGAATACAACAGCAGAATCGAATGCGGCAAAAACTTCAGCATTTGCAAATCTGAAAATAGGAAAAGCAACGGAATCGGGAGCAGCGGGGAATACAACAGCGGAATCGAATACGGCGAAAGCTCCAGCATCTGCGAATCCGAATACGGCGAAAGCACCGGCATTTGCAAATCTGAAAATAGGAAAAGCTACAGAATCGGGAGCAGCGGGGAAAACTCCAGCGGAATCGAATGCGGCAAAAGCACCGGCATTTGCAAATCTGAAAATAGGAAAAGCAACGGAATCGGGAGCAGCGGGGAATACAACAGCGGAATCGAATACGGCGAAAGCTCCAGCATCTGCGAATCCGAATACGGCGAAAGCTCCAGCATTTGCAAATCTGAAAATAGGAAAAGCTACAGAATCGGGAGCAGCGGGGAAAACTCCAGCGGAATCGAATGCGGCGAAAGCTTTAGCATTTGCAAATCTGAAAATAGGAAAAGCAACGGAATCGGGAGCAGCTGGGAATACAACAGCGGAATCGAATGCGGCAAAAACTTCAGCATTTGCAAATCTGAAAATGGGAAAAGCTACAGAGTCAGGAGCAGCGGGGAAAACTCCAGCAGAATCGAATACGGCGAAAGCTCCAGCATTTGCAAATCTGAAAATAGGAAAAGCAACGGAATCGGGAGCAGCGGGGAAAACTCCAGCAGAATCGAATACGGCGAAAGCACCAGCATTTGGAAATCCGAAAATGGGAAAAGCTACAGAGTCAGGAGCAACGGGGAAAACTCCAGCGGAATCGAATGCGGCGAAAACTTCAGCATTTGCAAATCTGAAAATAGGAAAAGCAACGGAATCGGGAGCGACAAGTAAAAAAGCAAAGGCTGGAAAGTCTGCAAAAGATAAAAAGATAAGCTTCGCAAATCTAAAGGGAGTAAAAAAAATGAAGACAACGAAGCTAGCTCTAAAAGCGAAGACAACGAAGTTAGCTCTAAAAGCGAAGGCTCAAAAACAGAAGGAAGCTAGGAAAAAATTTATAAAAAATTTCAAAAAAAAGTTGGCAACGAGAAAAGCAAAAAAAGTGATAATATCAATAATAATAGYTGGTATTACGAATTTTGTTATATTTTTTGCAGAAGGTATGGCCGATGAAGCGGTGAGCGGCATAAAGGGGTACTTTGCAGGAGATGAGGAAGTTGCAGAAGATGAAGAGGCTGAAGAAGATGAAGAGGATGAAGAAGATGAGGACGAATCTAAAAAAAAGAGTATGAAAGCTGATGATCTAATRAAAGAGGCGCTAAAAAGGAAGTAGGAAAAAATTGTAAAAGGAGGCAGTGTAATGAAATTATTGAGTAGAATGCTAATGTCTACTTTGGTGATAGCTATTGTGGCGGCAGCTTCTATGTATGTATCAGATGGCGAAAACGCGGTGGGTAGRGAGACTATTAGAAGAGATACATATGTACTGAGTGGGCTTCAAGTAGATATTACTGGAGCTGCAGAAGTGGCAGAAAATGGAAATGAGACTGAAGGTGAGAATGGATTTGCAGATGTGATAAGTAAGTGGTATGACGATATCGTAAATGTAGTAAAAGGGTTTCAAGAAGATATCGCCGAAGATGAGCAGATAGCAAGCGAGGATAATGGCGAGCTTCAAACGAATGTCTCAGGTGCAATGGAGGATCTGTATAACCAGGCAAAAGAGKTGTATGACAATATCGTAAATGCAGTAAAAAAAATGTATGACGATATCGCAAATGTAGTAAAAGGGTTTCAAGAAGATGTCGTTGCAGATGAGCAGGTAGCAAGCGAGGATAATRGCGAGCTTCAAAGRAATGTCTCAGGTGCAATGGAGGATCTGTATAACAAGGYAAAAGAGTTGTATGACAATATCGTAAATGTAGTAAAAGGGTCTCAAGAAGATGTCGTCGCAGATGAGCAGATAGCAAGCGAGGATAATGGCGAGCTTCAAACGAATGTCGCAGGTGCAATGGAGGATCTGTATAACCAGGCAAAAGAGTTGTATGACAATATCGTAAATGTAGTAAAAGGGTCTCAAGAAGATGTCGTTGCAGATGAGCAGATAGCAAGCGAGGATAATGGCGAGCTTCAAACGAATGTCTCAGGTGCAATGGAGGATCTGTATAACCAGGTAAAAGGGTGGTATGACGATATCGTAAATGCAGTAAAAGGGTTTCAAGAAGATAGCGAG
>NZ_ABEQ01000052.3 GCF_000171335.1 Candidatus Epulonipiscium viviparus | reverse complement strand
CTGGAGCAGTAGATTTTTTTTCAATTGTTTTGTCTACCTTTACGCACTAATTGGTTAAATGTAGGCATTCCGGCACCTCCTTGCTTAATATGAGTTAAATTTAGTTTACAAAAATCTGTATATTATGATACATTTCGCACCAAAATGATACATACTAGCCGATTCTATCACCGAGTTTTGCAAATGTCAAGGTAATTTTAGGGATTTTTGAAAAATTATACATTTTAATAACAAACAAGTTATTAAAGAAGCTTTTATTGATTAAATTTGTTTTTTATATTGTTTGTGATTATTCTAATTAGAAATAAAAATTTTATGAAAAAATAGGTATAAGCTATAAAATAGCAAAGTTTGATATACTACTTTTTATATATTATATCAACACATAAATAATAAATTGTGAAAAATAACATTAAAAATATTTAAATATGGAATAGATAAAATGATACTTGATGAACTATTTTGGAGTAGGAAGATATAAAACTAAAATAAATATGTGAAAAATTAAGAAAAACATGCTATTAGAGAATATTAACAGGGGATATTAGTGGTGAACAAGGAGTATAGAAACAAATATTAATGATTTATTTGGTGTCGAAACTGGTTGCTACGGTGATTTTGGTATTATTACCTAAAATTACAWGTTAGTATTTGTTGCATTTTTTTGAATTATATATTAAAATAAAAAACGAAAWTATAATATAAAAAAGTAATGGGGGATTATTATGGATGATAATAAACAGATTAAAAAAAGTAAAGGAAGCTTTAGAGGGCTGATTCCTTTAGTTGTCTTTTTAGTATTGTTTTTTAGTGTAGGAATCATTACTGGTGATTTTAGCAAACTGCCAATTTTAGTAGGTGTGTTGATTGCAACAGCAGTGGCGTTTTGTATTAAAGCAGAAGATAAAGAAAAACGCAGAACATTTGAAGAAAAAATGACAATCTTTTGTAAAGGTGCTGGAGAACATACGYTAGTCCTTATGATCGTTATATTTATTTTAGCAGGAGCGTTTTATGGTGTTGCAGGCTCAATGGGTGCGGTGGATAGTGTCAAAAATATAGGTTTAACAATTTTGCCTGCAAACATGATTTTGCCTGGAATTTTTATGGTTGCTTGTATTCTCAGTTTTTCGATGGGAACATCAATGGGGACAATAGGAGCAGTAATTCCTATTGCTATCGGAATTGCACAAGCAGCGGATATTAATGTAGCGTTAACTTGTGGGGCTGCTGTTGGAGGAGCAATGTTTGGTGATAACCTTTCGTTTATTTCTGATACCACCATTGCGGCAACAAGAACRCAAGGTGTTGCTATGAAGGATAAATTTAAAGCAAATATTTTGATGGTATTGCCTGCAGTAATCGTAAATTTAATTTTGTTAGCATTAGTTCCTGTTGACCCTGCAAAAATCACTGAAGTTCTTGCCGCTACAGCGGGTGATTCTGTTTTTGCAATAGATAATTTAATTAAATTGCTTCCTTATATAGTGGTAATTACACTTTCTTTAATAGGTGTTCATGTTGCTATTTCATTATCAGCTAGTATTGCTGTGGGATTAGTAGTTGGGTGGATTCAAGGAAGCTTTACATTGGTGGAGTCATTTGGTTTGGTTCACATGGGTATCACAAGTATGACGGATACCGCAATGATAGCGATTGTGGTTGGTGGATTAGTAAAATTGATGCAAGATTTGGGTGGTATCGAGTGGTTGTTGCATAAGCTTACTGCAAGAACCAAGACTGCTAAAGGTGGAGAACTTAGCATTGCTGCACTTGTAAGCTTGCTAGATATGGCAACAACAAATAATACCGTGGCAATCATTGCTGCAGGTCCTATTGCTAAAGATATTTCTCAAGAGTATGGAATTGCGCCTCAGAGAGTTGCGAGTATTCTAGATATTTTTGCGGCAGCATTTAGTGGTTTGGTACCTTATGCAAGTCAGTTGCTGGCAGTGCAAGGACTATTGATAGTGGCAGGTTTGAATGATATCGGGGCAACATCAGTAATGTTTTATAATTGGTATGCCTTGTTAATGTTAGTATTTGGAATCATATTTATTTTGTTAGGGTTTCCAAAATTTAAAAAYAAATCTGCAAATGAAGAAAAAGTAGCAGCATAGAAAAATAGAAAAGTTTTGTATAAGGCGCTTTCAATATATGGAGGCGCTTTTTTGTTGYGTAAGTGACATATGTTATTGAAATTTTTTTTGCACAGTTGTATAAAGTAACCAAAATTTGGGTATAACTTAATCAGATATAAGAATACTAATTAAATGAGCAATTAAAAATTCGGTATAGGAGGTATTAAGTGGCAACAGAATATAATTATAAACCATTAAATGAGTATTTTAAGATTATGAATGAAAAAAAAGTAAAATCAGAAGAGTGCGTGACTTGGTATCAATTTGGACCAGGAACTGCTGGTGATACTGAAAATGTATTCATTCATCCTACTGATGCTAATTATGTGTATAATTTTCCTGATATGCAAAACTCGTATATTTCTGTAAATGGAGGAAAAACGTATCAGAGTGTGATAGACTATGATGAATCTGAACGATTTGGTCAACCAGTTAGATTGTATGCGTTAGATTTTTCTAAGCAAGATGAAAATTTTGGAATAGGTGGTGGAATAAATTTTTGGAAGACTACTACTAAAGGAAAAAGTTTTGAAAAACTAGATGGCGGAGTAGAAATGCCTATTAGTGCTATTGCAGTGGATCCTAACGATGATAATATTTGGTATGTTGGATCGGGAAACTTCTGGGGAAGTAAGAAAAATCCAAGAACATATTTACATCCTCACGGAATTAGTCCTAAAAATCCCGGAAAACTTTGGAAATCAATCGATAAGGGTGAAACATTTACGTTGCTTGAAAATATAGGAATTGATACTAAAGCAGAGTTTGGAAAAATATATGTATATCCTGCAAATAGTAATATAATATTAATCAATACAACATATGGATTATATAAAAGCGTCAATGCTGCTAAAAGTTTTGTAAAAYTTGAAAATCTTGAGGATAAAACCGGTGAAGATGCAAATTTAGTGCGTGACTTTGATGTATATTATAATAAAGCAACAGGTGAAAGTGTTATATACGCAATTCGCCAAATACGTTATATTTTGGATGATGAAAATAAGACCGTAATATCTGATGCTGCTATATTAAAGAGTATAAATCTGGGAGAATCGTGGGAAGATGCAACAGGAGACCTTGGAATAAATTTARAAGAAATTGATCGCATCAATAAGGAAATTTTTGCTGCAGAAGAGACCCGTGTTAACCGAGATTTTGTTCCCATTTGGTATTTTAGTCCAGGACGTGCAATGGGTAAATACTTTGCAGGTGTAGAAAAATTTGAAAAACGATATTTTAATTTGCCTCAATTTTATGTACACAACTTTAGTAAAATTGCTATTGATCCTACAAATCCAGAACGAATATATATTATGCATAATGCAGAACATGAAATTTCGATGTTTATTGGTGATGTATGGATGACAGAGAATGATGGGCAAAATTGGATTGCTGCGACAAGAACAGGAACTGGATGGAAGGCTAATAAGAAGTATTGGGATAAACGTAATCAGCCAATTGATGTGAATGTAGAATCGCAACATTATGGAGACATCTATCATGCTCAATTGTATACTAGACAAGGTGCAAGAGATTTGGATATAGATAAAAATGGTAATGTGTATGTGATGTATCGAACATTTATTAAATCAACTGACCATGGCAAAACTTGGAAAAATATTGATTCTATTAGAACTCCTGAAGGTCATTTTGTGGGTCTTGGAAATAGTAATTTACCAGGAAGATATATTGTGACTGATCAAAGAATACAAAATAAGATGTATTTTATTTCCGGAGAAAATAGACTTTTTGTACGAGAAGAAGGCGGAGAAAATTATCTTGAAAATGGTGTTGCAGTCAGAAATATAGTGAACTCACCGGAAAGTGCAGCATGGATTTCTATATCTCCTCATGATATTAATATTATGTATATGTGTATTTTTAGACAAGATCATAATGGAGAATTTTTACGTTCAACAGATGGTGGCGAAAATTGGAGTGTCATTTCTAGAATCTTTGAAATACCAGCAGATAACAGAATTTTTTGGAGGGCATTTATTAAGACTATAATAGTTGATCCTAAAGATCCTAATATAATATATTTTGCAATGTCTGGTGTACCTATAGCCGAACCTGGAGGACCTCAGTTATTAGGAGACTTATATGGAATATGGAAATCTATTGATGGAGGATTTAATTGGTCGCGAGCTAATGAGGGGCTTCCGCATATGCCAAGTGTATTTAATGTTGCATTTGCACCAGGAAACAGTGAAATATTATTTGCAACGTCAACGGCTGGAAGAAAAGTTGAATTAAAATCACCAAATTTAAATACTCTAGATGGATGGACAATAAGTAATATTTCGGATGTTTCCATAGTAACGAATATTTCGAAGAATGCAGCAAGGCTGGCAAATGGAGCAAGCATTTCGCAAAAAATTACAGGACTTCTTCCTAATACAAAATATTGCTTGTCGGCAATTACACGAGTGTGTGCCAATAGTATAGGAATTCTTGCAGTAACAGATGCGGAAATGGTTAATGAAGATGGGATTGCTATGGCAACGGCTGAGTTTGTAAATGAAAGACTCGATACAATGAGTATATTTTTTACTACTGCCGCAAATCAAACATCTGTTATAATAGGAGCTGCTGCAAAAGACGGCGTTGTTCTTGTGGATAATTTTACTTTACGACCAGCGGGAGGATTGTTTAAATCTACTAATAAAGCAAAAACTTGGACTGCTGTAGAGTCATTTCCTGAAGTTGCACAGGCACTTAGAATTGTCAGTGTGGAAAAGACGGGTAAAATGTATGTTACCACAGGAGATTCAGCATCTGAAGCAAAGCTCGGAGGAGTTTGGGTAACGGATGATGAAGGCAAAACGTGGAATAAAATTTTTGAAATGCCGATAGTGATTTCTGTTGCAATAGACCCTCATAATGATAAGCGAATGATGGTAATTGTACGCGATAATTTTTCGAAATATGATTGCTATAATTGTGGAATTTATTTAACCGAAGATGATTGCAAAACTTGGATTAAAATTAATAAAAATATTGGAAATGCAGCGCAAGTGTTTGATGTGTCATTTGACCCACATCCCGATAAAGCCGATATATTATGGGCTACGAGTAGTGGAGGTGGTTTTTATAAAGGCGTTATTAACAGATAACTAAAATAAAATGTAGCTGCTGTAACAATACATTTGACTACTTATAATATAAAAAGGAACGAGACTATGGAAATATATTTAGATRACGCAGCAACAACAAAGCCTATACAAGAATCGATTGATAGAATGGTTTATGTATTAGAAAAGGTTTTTGGAAATCCATCTTCGTTGCATCAAAAAGGGATAGATGCTGAAAAAATCATTAAGGCTGCCGCAGAGTTTTTTGCCGGAAAGCTTGCATGTAATAAAGAAGAGATTATTTTTACATCTGGAGGGACAGAAAGCAATAACTTAGCAATATTGGGAGTTGCAAATGCTTATAAGCGATATGGGAACAAAATTATTACAACAAATATTGAACATAGTTCTGTTAAGGAAACAATGAAATTTTTGTCAAAAAATGGATTCGAAATATATACTCTAAAGGTTGATAACAGAGGATATGTAGATTTGGATGAACTTACTGCAGCGATTGATGAAAATACAATTTTGGTTAGTATAATGCATGTAAATAATGAAATAGGCACGGTTCAAGATATTGCGGCAATTGGAAGTTTAATTAAACGATTGAATAAGAATACATTTTTTCATGTGGATGCAGTTCAGGGATTTGCCAAATATCCTATCTCTGTAAAACAAGCAAAGATTGATTTGCTAAGTGTATCTGCACATAAATTTTATGCACCAAAAGGAGTTGGATTCCTCTATAAAGGTGCAAATGTTAGAGTAAAAAATATAATATTTGGTGGAGGACAACAGAATAATTTGCGATCTGGAACTGAAAATGTGGCTGGAATTGCAGCTATGCAAATTTCTGCAGAAATCATGTTTAAAAAGTATAAAGATTGTCAAGACTCTATGTCAGAAAACAAAAAATATTTTGCAACTAAAATATTAGAAACGATTGAAAATACTAAGGTGAATGGTGATTTAGAAAATGGTGCATTCCATATTTTGAACGTAACTTTTGGAGGTGTTAAGGCAGAAGTGCTATTACATGCGTTAGAAGCAGAGGGAATATTTGTGTCTTCTGGATCTGCCTGCTCATCAAATTCAGTAAAAAAAGAAACCACATTGACTGCTATAGGTGAAAAAGAAGGTGCAATTAGATTTTCATTTGGAGTTGATACTTTAAGAGAAGATTTAGAATATGTATTAAAAGTTTTACAAAAACAAGTAAAAATATTAAAAAGAAATTAAAAAGTAATTTTTGTTGCTGCAGTTGCTTAGGAATAGGATGAATAACTCATGAAAAATGTTTTTTTAATAAAGTATGGTGAACTTGCCATAAAAGGTAAAAATAGGTATATGTTTGAGAACAGACTTTTAGAAACAGTGCGTAAAAATTTAAAAGTTTTGGGAGAATTTAGTGTAAAGAAAGAGCAAGGTAGACTTGTTGCTATACCCAATGATGATGACACAGTTGATGTAGCAATGGTGATCGAGAAATTACAACGAATTTTTGGTATTATTGGTATATGCTATGGAATACGAAAAGATGAATTAACAATGGAAGCGATAAAAGAATTGGCATTGTCTCATATGAAAAAGATATGCGATGAACAAGGATTCGTGACTTTTAAAGTAGAAACAAAACGTGCAGATAAGAGATTTCAACTTAAATCTATGGAAGTTAGCGCAGCAATTGGAGAATTTTTGCTAAATGAATTAGGTGATAGAGTAAAAGTAAATGTGAGAAATCCTCAAATATTGTTGATGGTTGAAATTCGCAACGGTGTTTATGTGTATTCGGCAACTAGTCCTGGAGTTGGCGGAATGCCTTATGGAACCAACGGAAAAGCAACGTTGCTATTGTCTGGAGGTATTGATAGTCCGGTTGCTGGATGGATGATTGCAAAACGAGGTGTAGAAATTAATGCGGTATATTTTCATAGCCCACCTTATACGTCAGAACGAGCTAAAGACAAAGTGATAGAACTTGCAAAGAAGTTGGCAATATATACTGGAGGAATTCGAGTTCATGTTATAAATTTTACTCAAATTCAGTTGGCAATACAAGAGCAATGCCCTATAAATCAGTTGACGATTATAATGAGACGAATTATGATGGAAGTGGCACAGCGCATAGCAGATAAAACGGGTTCTCAGGCGTTGATTACAGGAGAAAGTATTGGTCAGGTAGCAAGCCAGACGTTGCATAGTTTGGTTGTAACTAATGCTGCTGCAGATCGCCCTGTGTTTAGACCTTTGATAGGATTTGATAAACAAGAAATAATTAAGATAGCAGAAAGAATTGACACATTTAACACATCGATTTTACCATATGAAGATTGTTGCACAATATTTGTTCCTGAGCATCCAGAGACTAAGCCTAAACTTGAATATATTATGAAATCTGAAACTAAATTGATAAATATAGAAGAAATGATTACTCAGAGTGTAGAAAGCGTAGAAATTATAGATGTTTAATGAGATTGCACACGATTATATAACGCAATATATTAGAGCATTGGGAAGTGTAAGAACCGGAGTGATGTTGGAAATTGAACAAGAAATTGCAATGGAGAATGCGGGGTATCCAATTATTAAGCCTGAAGTTGCTAGTTTGATTACTGTATTGTTGGCAATGCAAAAACCGGAAAATGTTCTAGAAATTGGGACCAATGTAGGTTATTCTGCAATTCATATGGCAAAATCTTGTGCTGCAAAGATAAAAACTATAGAGAGAAATGAGAAAGTGGCCGCCATTGCAATAAATAATATCAAAAAAGAAGGACTACAAGATAGGATTTTTGTGATTGAAGGAGATGCATTAGATATTTTGCAAACTGTACAAACAGCAAAGTATGATATAGTATTTATGGATTGTGCCAAAGGGCAATATATTAATTTATTAGAAAATTCCATACGAATATTAAAAACTGGAGGAATTTTAATTGCAGACAATGTATTACATGACGGAGTTGTTGCAAAGTCACGCTACAATATAGATAGAAAAAATCGAACAATTCAGAGACGATTGAAGGAATTTTTATGGGCAATAACGCATAACGAAAACTTAATTTCATCAGTTATTCCAATAGGTGATGGAGTTTCGATAAGCTATAAAAAATAGGGAGGTAACATGATTGAATTACTGGCCCCTGCAGGGTCGATGGAAACACTAATAGCTGCAGTAGAATATGGTGCAGATGCCATTTATATGGGTGGAGGATCTTATGGACTGCGTGCAAAGGCAAAGAATTTTACTAATGAAGAAATGGTTACAGCAATAGAATATGCACATGCAAGAGGTGTAAAAGTGTATATCACTGCTAACATTTTTGCGCATAACAGTGATTTTGCACATCTGGAAGACTTTTTTAAATTTATAGAACGAGCAGGTGCGGATGCCATAATTGTAGCAGATCCTGGAGTGTTTAGTGTGGCTAAAAAAACTGTGCCAAATCTTGAAATTCATATATCAACTCAGGCAAATAATACGAATTATCATAGTGCAAATTTTTGGATTGAGCAGGGTGCAAGCAGAATTGTTGTTGCCAGAGAGCTCTCGTTTACAGAGATACGAGAAATTTACGAATACATTCCAAAAGATATACCGATAGAAGCATTTGTACACGGAGCTATGTGTATGGCTTATTCTGGAAGATGTTTGCTGAGTAACTATTTAGCAAAACGAGATGCAAACCATGGAGAGTGTGCGCAGCCATGTCGTTGGAATTATAATGTAGTAGAAGAAAAACGACCGAATGAATATATGCCGGTGGAAGAAGATGAGCGTGGAACTTATATATATAACTCACGAGATTTGTGTATGATTGAATATTTGCCAGAGCTTGTAGCAGCAGGAATACAGAGTTTTAAAATAGAAGGCAGAATGAAAACCCCGTTGTACGTTGCAACGGTTACAAAGGCTTATAGAGAAGCAATTGATATGTATTTAAAATCACCAGAAGAATATGAAAAGAAAAAGGCATATTTTTTAGAGGAAGTGGGAAAAGCTAGTCATCGTGAATTTACAACAGGTTTTTATCATCATAAGACCACAGAAAATGATCAAACGTATACACATAATTCGTATGTTAGAAATTATGAATTTAGTGGTATTTTAGTTGATTTTGATAAGGAAAACAAGATTGCGACGATTGAACAGCGACGAAAATTTTCAATAGGAGATACATTAGAAATTCTCTTGCCAAACGAACCGTTTCGTACATTTACGATTGATACAATGACAGATGAAGACGGTGTAGTAGTGGAATCAGCACCGCATCCACAGCAACATATAAAAGTAAAGTTGGATTTTGATATAACTGCACCAGCGATTTTTAGAAAATTAGATACGATTGAGTATAAATAAAATTATAACAAAGACATTGCAAAAYACTTRAAAATAAAGTAAAATATTGGATATATTTAATGTAAAAGGGAGGCTTTTATAATGAATTTTAAAAAATATTTTAAGGTGTTTGGAGTAATGGCAATGACAGTTATGACTGCATCGACGAATGCAATAGAACTGAAACCAGAAGCAACAGACGCAGAGGTTGCAGCTCACTCGTTTGAATTAATCTCATTTGAAGCTGGTGAACCAGAACTTAAGATTACAACGAGTAAGGGGGCAGCAGGCAATGTATCATATGAATTTTCAGATGAGTATGTAACAGAAGGAGATGTATCGTTAAAAGTACGATATGAAGAAGGTTCTTCTGCAAATGTGGCTATAGCAAGAGCAGATGGTACGACTTGGGATTTTAGTGATGACAGAATGATTTTGGCATATGATGTTACAAACCCAAGTGATGTATCTGGAAGACTGGTAACAACTTTTAAATATAATGGAGGAAGCATATCGTACCAAAATTATGTGCCGGCCAATGCAACGAGAACAGTATATTGTGTATTAAATGAAGATCAATATAATATAGGTGCCGATACGTTGCCATCACCTGTGGGAGACGATGGAATTGTTATAGCAAAAGGATGGGGTGGAAGTAATTTTGATCCTTCGTCAATTTCATCAATTTCGCTTAGATATTCTTTGGACGATGTGGGGTATTACATATTTGACAATTTTAGAGTTGTGAAAAATCCATTACTAAATCCATCTATAACTTATGCAAACATCGTTGATGAATTTGGGCAATATACAAGGGCAGAGTGGGACAATAAAATACATTCTGAGGAAGAATTACTTGCTGCAGCAGAAGCGGAAAGGATTCAAAATGATATTTGGATAGCAGAAAGTCTTGCACGTACGGATCGCTCCCAATATGGTGGATACAAAAATGAGGATTTGAGACAAGAAGCAACGGGACATTTTTATACTACCAAAATTGATGACAAATGGACATTGATCGATCCAGATGGATACCCTTTCTTCTCAACAGGATTCGGAATTGTTCGTAAAAATGGAATGGATACTTGGGTTTCGGGAAGAGAATATATGTATGATTTGCCAGAAAAAACGAGTAAACTTGGAGATCATTATTCAAGACTCAATAATACAATTCAGCCACCAGCTGGGTTTAAATCTGGCGAAGGATATAATCATTATGGAGCAAACCTTGAGCGTAAATTTGGCGATGATTGGCTAAAAGAATGGGCCAATGATGCAGTTCGTAGATTCGAAGCGTGGGGAATCACTTCGATTGGGGCATGGGCAGAGCCGAGTTTATTTTTTGGCAAAGGTTCAGAACATAAAACTCCATATACGGCATTTACCTGGACTACAAATAGTGCAAACGGTACACACGTAAGATTGTACGATACCGTTCCGGATGCGTTTGACCCTGAATTTGCTAAGTCTGCTAGAAAATCGATTATAGATCAAGCAGTTAAATATGGAATTGATGAGGATCCATATTGCTTTGGGTTGTATGTAGATAATGAGTATAAGTGGGGAAATAATATGTCAAATAATCCTCTGGTAAATGCGATATTTGATGATGATGTTGCAAATGCAAAAAGTTATGCGAAGCGTCATTTTGTAGAGGTGCTAGAGGAAAAATATGGTACAATTTCTGCACTTAATGTAGCATGGGGTAGTAAATTAGCTTCATTTGAAGAGTTAGGAAAGCCTTATAAAGGAAAGATTGCGGCAGAAGATGCGGGAATGATAGTAGGATTGCTTGCTGATAAATATTATTCGGTTATAGATGAAATCCTCAATGAATTATTGCCAGGAACKATGTATTTGGGATCTAGAAATACAGAATTTGGAACGCCGATTGAGGTAGTTAAAGCGGCCACAAAGTACGTTGATATATTGAGTTTCAATAATTATAATCCAGATGTTATTCGTGAAAATTTTAAAACGGAAGAATATGATATGCCAATGATGATTGGAGAGTTTAATTTTTCGTCTCAAGATGCTGGAGTTTTTGGAATGAATGGAACTACAGTTCAAACTCAGGAAGAAAGAGCAAAGTCGTATATTAAGTATGTAGAATCTGCATTAACAAGTGGCGATTTTGTAGGTGTGCATTGGTTCCAATATTATGATAAGCCAATTTTGGGACGTTCTTGGGATGGTGAAAACACTAGCACTGGATTTGTAAATGGTACGGACCAACCATATGAAAAGTTAGTAGAAGCATCAAGGTATTTGTATGATACAATGTATGAAACAATGTTTAATCACGTGCCAATGACGACGATTGATATTTTGAACGATAAAATTAATATGAGCGTGGGAACAACAGCACAGCTTGATGTAAAAACGAGCCCTGCAAATTTGCAAGATGATATAAATTATTATACGTCTAATGCTTATGTTGCAAAGGTTGATGACAATGGCGTTGTAACTGCAGTTACAGAGGGAGAGGCAACTATTACCGCTAGAAGTGCCAGTGATTTATTTGTGATTACTTCGGCTAACATTACAGTGGGAGATGATCGAAATCAACGCAATATAGAGTTTGCTGATGTTGCAAAAGAAAGTACTGTTGCTGTTGGAAATACAATAAATCTTGCGGAGTATGCAGAATTTACAAATGTTACAGCAGGGGAAGTTGAATGGAAATCTTCGAAAAAAGCTATAGCAACGGTTTCGAGTAATGGTGTGGTCACTGCACATCAACCTGGCAGAGTTAATATTGTAATAAAAGATAAGAATGGATATGCAACGGATTCTATTAATTTAGTAGTAAAATAGGTCAATTTTAAAGTTTCTGAGTGGATTAACTGCTCAGAAACTTTTTTAGTGAAATTTATTTTTAAAAAGCCTTGCAGAATATACTTTGGTAAATTATACTAATATTTGCAGGTTAATAAATGTGTTAGATACAAATGTTAATACTTAATCAATCAAAAAGGAGTTTGAACAATGGCAAAGAAGCTTTATACAATAAATACAGTGAACAATTTTATGGATATTATTTATACACCTCATATAAAAAAATATGCTGATGAAGTGGGAAATCTCACAGTTTATAATATAATGGATGATAGTTTGTTACGTTCAACATTGGATGATGGTGGTGTATCTCCCGCAACCGCATCGAGAATGTTCAATTACGCTAAGGCGGCAGAAGAGTCTGGTGCGGATGGAATCATTGTTACTTGCACTTCTGTCAATCTGGCTACTAAATGGATTCGACCATTTTTAAATATTCCAATTATAAATATCGAAGAACCAGTTGCAGAAATGGCTGTAGCAGCAGGGAAAAAGATTGGTATCATTGCAACATTGCCTACAAGTCCAGCAGCAATTGAGAGAGTGATTCGTGAAAAAGCAGCTGAGCTGGGTAAAGAGGTAGAAATTGTCATTCGCGTTGCAGATGGTGCCTTCGACGTGCTTTGTGCAGGGGACAGACCTCGCCATGATGCAATGATTAGAGAGCATTTATATAGTTTGGCAGATGAAGTTGATTGTATAGCTTGTGCTCAAATTTCAATGAGTCTTCTTGAGCATGATGAACTGAAAGTGCCGATTTTTAAAATTGGTCGCTCTGGAATGGAAAGAATTGATGAATTGATGAACAAACAATAGAAAAGGAAATATGGTAACAATGGCAGATAAACAATTAGTTGCAAGGTTAAAAGCGCAGGCAAAAACTGTTCGACTAACTTTGTTAGAAATGATTTATAAAGCACAATCTGGACATCCAGGAGGAAGTCTTTCGGCTACTGAATTTATGACAGCATTATATTTTAATGAATTAAAAGTAGATCCCCAAAATCCAAAGTGGGAAGATAGAGATCGTTTTGTGTTGTCAAAAGGACATGTATGCCCAGTGTTATACACTTGTTTAGGTCTGAGAGGATATTTTGATACAGAGATCTTAGGGACTTTACGAAAAGAAGGATCAATTTTGCAAGGACATCCAGATATGAAACGTTGCCCAGGTATCGATATTTCGACTGGTTCATTGGGGCAAGGGATTTCTGTTGCAGTTGGAATGGCTATTGCAGGAAAACGTGATGCAAAAAATTATAGAGTATTCACATTATTAGGTGATGGAGAGACTAACGAAGGGCAGGTTTGGGAGGCAGCACAGACTGCAGCTAAATATCAATTAGATAATCTTGTAGTTATAGTTGATAATAATAATTTACAAAATGACGATAGTTGTGATGTAGTTATGCCAACGTTGGATCTTGCTAAAAAATTTGAAGCATTTGGTTTTGAGACTTTTGCGATAGATGGTCATGATATGAATGCCGTGTTAGATGCTTTTGCAGCTGCCAGAAATAAAAATGGAAAGCCAAAGTGTATAGTGGGCAAGACTGTAAAAGGTAAGGGCGTTTCTTATATGGAAAACGTAGTGATCTGGCATGGAATGGCTCCAAATGATGATGAGTATGCCAAAGCTATTAAAGATATTGAGGAAGGTGTATTCTAAATGGAAAGAACGTATATTGCAACACGAGATGGTTACGGTGACGAAATACTAGAGCTAGGCAGAGAAAACAAGAACATCTATGTAGTAGATTGTGATATAGGAAAGTCTTGCAAAACTGTACCTTTTAGCCAAGATTTGCCAAATCAACATGTCAATGTGGGAATAGCTGAGCAAAATGCTTGTGGAGTTGCAGCAGGGTTAGCTACTACTGGAAAAATTCCATTTGTTACAAGTTATGCTGTGTTTGGATCGATGCGAATGAGCGAACAAATTCGTCAAGAAGTATGTTATCCAAACTTGAATGTTAAAATTGCTTGCTCGCATGGTGGATTTACTCCAGCTAATGATGGTGCAAGTCATCAGGGAATTGAAGATATGGGAATTTTGAGAACGATTCCAAATATGACAGTTTGTATGCCAGCCGATTATTATGCAACGAGAAAATTGGTTCGCGCGGCAGCTGAGTATTATGGACCTGTATATCTAAGATTTACTCGCGATCCTATTCCTGTGATTTATGATGAAAACGCTACTTTTGAATTGGGCAAGGCAAATAAATTGATGGATGGAACTGATATAACGATCATTGGAAATGGGGATGTCCTAAATTTAGCTTATGCTGCGGCAAAATTATTGGCAGCGGARGGTGTGAGTGTMGCTTTATTTGATATGCATACGATTAAGCCATTGGATGTTGCGGTTGTTAAGGAAGCAATAGAGGTTACCGGAAAAATTGTAACTGTAGAGGATCATAACATTTTGAATGCTTTGGGAAGCGCGGTCTGTGAAGTTGTTGCAGAAGCAGGAGCTGGAATTGTGAGACGGATAGGAATACAGGATCAATTTGGAGAGTCTGCACCATATGAAAGTTTGCTAAAGAAAAATGGAATTACTGTAGAAAATATTGTTGCAGTGAGCAAAGAACTGCTAGCCATGTAGATTGTGAAGAAAGGAATTATTATGAAAATAGTAGTTTTAGATGGGTTTACACTGAATCCAGGAGATTTGAGCTGGAAAGAGTTAACGAATATTGCACCAACAACGATTTACGATAAGACAGAAGATGTAGACATTGTGAGTAGAATTGGTGACGCAGACATTGTATTTACAAATAAAACTCCAATTACTAAAGAAACAATTGAGAAGACAAATATTAAGTGGATTGGAGTATTGGCAACGGGATATAACGTGGTTGATATTGATGCGGCATCAGAAATTCCCGTTTGTAATGTTCCGACTTACGGAAATGATGCAGTAGGACAGTTTGCAATTGCGTTATTGCTAGAGTTATGTCATCATATAGGGCACCATAATTATCGTGTTAGACATGAGAATGCATGGCAAAAATGCGGCAACTTCTGTTTTTGGGATTATCCGTTAATAGAGCTTGCGGGAAAAACAATTGGTATTATTGGGCTTGGCAGAAATGGTCAGGTGACTGCAAAAGTTGCAAAGGCATTGGGAATGAACGTAATAGCGTATGACAAATTTGTGAATATGGAACTAGAAAAAGAGGGATACAAATATGTATCAGAAGATGAATTGTTCAAACAAGCAGATGTTATTAGTCTACACTGTCCATTGTTTCCAGAGAATACTGGCATAATTTGCAAAGAGAATATAGCCAAAATGAAAGATGGAGTAATGATTATTAATACGGCGCGTGGAAGATTAGTAAACGAGCAAGACTTAGCCGAAGCATTAAATAATGGAAAAGTGGCAGGTGCGGGGCTTGATGTTGTTTCTACAGAGCCGATAGCAGATGATAATCCATTACTTACTGCACAAAATTGCATTCTAACGCCTCATATTGCGTGGGCACCTAAAGAATCTAGAGGTCGCCTATTAGATATTGCAGTAAATAATTTAAAGGAATTTTTAAAAGGAAATATTATAAATCGAGTAAATTAAAGATACAGAAGCGTAAAAACGAACTATCTCCAGCAACAGTGATCTTACAATAATTTTGAATCACTGCTTCTGGAGTTTTTTGRCTGCTTTATGATGGTATAATAGAGAATTCGAATAATAAAATTCTTATAGACAAAATAAAGTATAGGACTTATAATACGAAAAAGGAGGTAATGATATGATAAATGGATTTACACAAGTTTCGTGTGATTTTGTGAGAGAAATTGATGCGAAAGTATACCAGTTTGTTCATAACAAAACAAATGCAAAAATTTTATATTTTAATAATGATGATTTACACAAAACATTTGGAATAGGATTTAGAACGCCTACTTCAGATAGTACAGGTGTACCGCATATTATGGAGCATTCAGTTCTTTGTGGCTCGCGAAAATTTGACATTAAAGATCCGTTTGTGGAGCTTGCAAAGGGTTCGTTAAACACGTATTTAAATGCTATGACATATCCTGATAAAACTTTATATCCTGTTTCTAGTGAAAACGATAAAGACTTTCATAATTTGATGGAAGTATATCTAGATGCAGTTTTTTTTCCGAACATTTATAAAAATGAATTTTTATTGATGCAGGAAGGTTCTAGAATTGAGTTGGCAGAGCTAGAAGGTGAGCTTGAGTATAAAGGTGTTGTATATAATGAAATGAAAGGGGCTTTTTCATCTCCAGAAGAAGTGCTGTTTAGAAAAGTTAAAGAGTCTCTGTTTAAGGATACTCAATATAGATATGAATCGGGTGGCTGTCCAGATAAAATTGTAGATTTAACATATGAAGATTATATTGATTATCACAAAAAATATTATCATCCTTCTAATTGCTATATCGGGCTGTATGGAAAAATGGATATTGAAGAAGTTTTGGAATTTATTGACAAAGACTATTTGAGTCATTTTGATTATCAGGTAATTGATTCAAAAATTTTAACACAGGTACCATATAATAATATTATAACAGAAAAATTTCCGTATTCTGTGAACCAAAAAAAAGGTGATCAGCTATATTTGTCTCTCAATTTTGCAATGGGAGAAGCTACAGATAGGCTTTTTACGCTTTCTATGAGTATTTTAGAGCATATTTTGCTGGATACTTCTGCTTCTCCGCTCAGAAAAGCGCTGATAAAAGCAGAAATTGCAGAGGATGTATTTGGAGTATTTCAATCGCATATAAAACAACCAATTTTTAGTATTATTGCCAAAAACGCAGACAGTACTAAGGAAAATCAATTTTATCAAATCATTTATGAAACACTTAAAAAGCTTGTAGCAGAAGGGATAGATGATAATTTAGTATTGGGAGCTATTCAGGTTAAAGAATTTTCTATGCGTGAAGGAGAATCTAGAGGATATTCTAAAGGGTTACATTATTTTGTTGCTAGCATGAAAGGGCTTATTTATGATGATGATCCACTTGAGCAATTAAAATATGAAAAAGCATTAATGTATATAAAAAATTCAATTGCAGATGGATACTTTGAAAGCCTAATCCAAAAGTATTTCTTGGATAACACTCATGGATCACAGGTGATACTATATCCAGAAGAAGGTCTTAGTGAACGTGAAGATGAAAATATTAAGAAAAAATTACGAAAAATAAAAGCTGATATGTCTGATGCAGAACTAAAAATGCTTGTTGAGAAAACTAAAGCATTTAAAGAGTTTCAGAGTGCTCCAGATAAACCTGAAGAAGTTGCAAAAATTCCGCTTTTATCAAAAGATGAGCTTTCAAAAAATGTTATTTTTCCAAGATATGATGTAATAAGTAAGGACAGCAAAGAATATATTATATCTAAACTAAAAACTAATAAAATTTGTTATTTGAGTTTCTATATAAATCTGGAAGGTATTGAAGATGAATTGATACCATATATGGGTATTTTGACTGCAATGCTAGGAAAGCTTGATACTGTTAATTATTCATATGAAGATTTGTCATCGAATATCAATATGTATCTTGGAAATATGGATTATAATATTCAAGGTATAGCAAATATAAAAACTGAGGGTGAAGATGAGCGATATTTTATTGTAAAATCTAAGGCACTGACTGAATATATTGATAAACAATTACATTTATTTGATGAAATTATTACGAAAACTAAATTTGATGATACGGTAAGAGTGCTAGAACTTTTGAAGGAACTGCGATCAATGATGCAGATGTTTTTATCGAGTGAAGGACATAAGGTGGCCATTACAAGGTTGCTTTCTAACTTTACTGCCTTAGGAAGTTTTGAAGAGGAAAGTAAGGGATTAGTTTTTTATCATGTAGTTGAAGAAATCGTTGATAATTGGAGTAATAAGAAAGAAACTTTTGTAAATAATTTAAGAAAAGCCTATCAAAAATTGTGTACTTGCGATAGAATACAGGTTGGTATAACAGTTGATAACGAAAATGAAATTTTGGATAAAGTGCATGAAGTGGTGATGGCATTGCCTGATAATAGTGTTGACAATGTGTCTGCAAGTTTCAAAGATACAGAGGTTAAGGAAGCTATTGTTTCTTCAGGAAATGTTAATTATGTGGCAATGGGATATAATTTTAAGGATTTGGGATATTCATATAGCGGAAGCTTGCAACTATTAAAATCAGTATTGTCGATGGATTATTTATGGACTAATGTGCGTGTTAAAAATGGAGCTTATGGCTGTTTTTGTGATTTTAGAAGATCTGGAAATGTGTATTTTACATCATATCGCGATCCTAATATTAAGGAAACGTTAGATGTGTATCGTGAAATTGCTAATTATGTAAAAAATCTAAATTTAAGCGACAGAGAATTGCTACAATATTTGATCGGAACTATTAGTGCCCAAGATTTTCCATTTACTGCCTATACTGAGGGCTCAACAGCGCAGATATATTATTTTGCACATGTTACGAAAGAAATTTTACAAAAATCGCGTGATGAATTATTTGAAACTACTAACGAAACATTACAAGGATTTTCAGAGTTGCTTCAAGCGGTTATTGATAAAAATCAATATTGTGTATTTGGTAACGCAATAAGTATAGACCAGAATAAACAATTATTTACTACTATTACCGAAATATAGAATGTTGTTATGAAACAATTGTGAAATGAGGAGTTTAATGAAAATTTATATTAGTGCTGATATAGAAGGTATTTCTAGTATATCAACTTGGCAAGAGTCTGATATGAAGGCTCCTTCAGAAGCATGTGCTAGAATGACCAGAGAGGTTTGCGCAGCATGTGAGGCTGCCATTGAAATGGGTGCTACTGAAGTTTTAGTAAAAGATGCTCATGGATATGGCAAAAATATATGCCATGAAGATTTGCCAACTCAGGTGAAATTGATGTCTGGATGGGCAAATCATCCGTATAATATGGTTGAAGGAATAGATGAAAGTTATGAAGGGGTAGTGTTCTTAGGATATCATTCTGCAGCTAGTACCCCGGACTCACCCTTATCACATACACTAGATACAAGGCTTGCTAAGGTAACATTAAATGGTGAAATTGCAAGTGAATTTTTAATTTATCATACCTTGACAAATAGTCTGAATGTTCCTACCTTATTGGTAACTGGAGACGGAGGAATAGTTCGCGAAGTATCCGAACTTGATCCTAATATAGAAGCGGTTGCAGTAAAAGAAGGATTTGCTGGAGCAATGATTAGCAATCACCCAGCAATGGCTTGTAAGGAAATTAAAGAGGCTTTGAAAAGAGGAATTTCAAAAAGAGATTCTATTGAGATGCCTATGATAGATGAGTTTACGCTAGAAGTTACATTTAAGGAGCACAAAGAAGCTTATAAATATAGTTTTTTTCCTCATGCAACACAAGTCAACTCGCATACTATAAAAATTCAATCAGAAAATTATCAGGATATATTAACATTTTTATTATTTATTTAAGGAGTGAAAATGATGGCAAAATCAAAAATTACGATGGATGGAAATACAGCGGCCGCATATGCCGCATATGCGTTTACGGATGTCGCGACAATCTATCCGATAACTCCGTCAAGCACTATGGCAGAGGTCATGGATGAGTGGAGTGCCAATGGTAAAAAGAATATTTTTGGCCAACGTGTTAGTGTAGTAGAAATGCAATCTGAAGCTGGTGCGGCGGGAGCATTTCATGGCTCGTTGCAAGGAGGCGCGTTAACTAGCACTTTTACTGCATCACAAGGGCTGCTGCTTATGATTCCGAATATGTATAAAATTGCCGGTGAGCTTCTTCCCGGAGTATTTCACGTGAGTGCAAGAGCACTGGCAGCGCAAGCATTATCAATATTTGGTGATCACCAAGATGTTATGGCGGCAAGACAAACAGGYTGCGCCTTGATTGCATCGGGGTCTGTTCAGGAAGTTGCCGATCTTGCACCAGTAGCACATTTGGTAGCGATAAAAGGAAGTTTGCCAGTAATTCATTTCTTTGATGGATTTAGAACTTCACATGAAATTCAGAAGGTAGAGGTGCTTGATTATTCTGATTATGAAGAAATGTTGGATAAAGATGCACTGGCTAGATTTAGAGAAAAAGCACTTTCTCCAGAGCACCCTGTAACAAGAGGAACTGCTCAAAATCCTGATATTTATTTTCAAACTAAGGAAGCTTCAAACAAATACTACATTAAACTGATAGATTATTTCGAAGAATATCTTCATAAAATTAGTGAAAAAGTAGGTAGAAATTACAAGTTATTTAATTATCATGGTGCGGCAGATGCAACAGATATATTGATTGCGATGGGATCTGTAACAGAGACGATTGATGAAACTGTAGATAAATTGAATGCAGAAGGGCAAAAGGTTGGAGTTGTAAAAGTACATTTATTTAGACCATTTAGCACTAAGCATTTGTTGGAAGCGATTCCGCAAACTGTTGAAAGAATTTGCGTATTGGACAGAACTAAAGAACCTGGCGCAGCAGGAGAGCCACTTTATCTCGATGTTAGAAATGCTTTCTTTGATAGCGATAGAAAAGTAAAAATAATTGGTGGACGTTATGGATTGGGATCAAAAGATACTACCCCAAAACATATTAAAGCAGTATTCAATAACTTAGCAGGAAAGCAGATGAATGGATTTACAGTTGCAATCGATGATGATGTTACGCATCTTTCTATTCCGATAGATGAACAATTTAGTATTGCTCACCCGGGGACTGTACGCTGTAAATTCTGGGGATTAGGTTCTGACGGTACTGTTGGTGCAAATAAGCAGGCGATTAAAATTATTGGTGAAACCACGGATAAATACGTTCAGGCATATTTTGCGTATGACTCTAAAAAATCTGGTGGCATAACTGTTTCGCATCTTAGATTTGGGGATACGCCAATACGTTCGACATATCTAATTGATGAAGCGGACTATATTGCATGTCATAATCAGTCTTATGTAGAAGAATACGATGTTTTAAAAGGACTTAAAAAAGGCGGAACTTTTGTATTGAACTGTGTTTGGGAGCCAGAAGATGTTGAAAATCATATTTCAGCCAAAATGAAAAAATATATTGTGGAAAATGATATCAACTTCTATATAGTTAATGCGACAAAAATTGGAGAAGAAACTGGTCTTGGTAAACGTATTAATATGGTTATGCAAACTATTTTCTTTAAATTAGCGAATATTATTCCATTTGAAGAAGCGCGAGAAGAGCTTAGACATTCTGTAGAAAAAGCGTATGGCAAAAAGGGTGAAAAGATTGTTGCCATGAATTTTGAAGCAATTGATATGAGTGTAAGCGCACTTGTAAAAATGGATATTCCAGATAATTGGAAAAACTCTGTAGATGCTGAACAAAGCCACGATCAAGTACCTGATTTTATTAAAAATGTTGTATTTCCTATGAATGCTCAGGAGGGAGATAATCTGCCAATTAGCATATTTAATGGGTACGAAGATGGAACTTTCCCTTGTGGAACGGCCGCATATGAAAAGCGAGGTATTGCGATTGATGTACCAGAATGGAATGTAAATAACTGTATCCAGTGTAATCAGTGTGCATTCATTTGCCCGCATGCTTGTATTAGGCCAGTATTAGTAAATGCAGATGAAAAAGCTGCCGCTCCTGAAACTTTTGAGACCAAAAAAGCAATTGGCAAAGTATTTGAAGGACTGGAATATAGAATACAAGTGAGCCCATTGGATTGTACGGGGTGTTCAAACTGCGTAGATATTTGTCCGTCTAAAAATAAGGCATTGGCAATGAAGCATATTGGAGATTTGGTTGAGAAAGAAAATATAAATTGGGAGTATGCGGCAAAGAGCGTATCATATAAAGGTGATCTGGTTGAAGGTAAAACTGTGAAGGATAGTCAGTTCAAAACTCCTTTAATCGAATTTTCTGGTGCGTGTGCAGGATGCGGTGAAACTCCGTACATTAAACTTGTRACTCAATTATTTGGAGACCGAATGGTTATTGCAAATGCAACAGGATGTTCTTCGATTTGGGGAGGCTCTGCACCAGCAACTCCTTATACTACTAATCATGAAGGCAAAGGACCAGCATGGGCAAACTCATTATTTGAAGACAATGCGGAATATGGATATGGGATGGCTCTTGCAGATAAGCAACTACGAAATAAGCTAGAAGATGACATGCAAGCTTTGATACTAATGGATATCGATCAATCTGCTAAAGAGGCATTTTCAAACTGGATTGCTAATAAAAATAACAGTGCAGGTTCGAGAGATGCGGTAGCAAAAGTATTGAAAGCGCTTGAAGGCAATTTTGGTGGAGATGCAAAAGTATTGGTAGAAAATATTAAGGAGCGCAAAGATCATTTGGTTAAACGTTCTCAATGGATTCTTGGTGGAGACGGTTGGGCATACGACATTGGATATGGTGGACTCGATCATGTTATGGCTTCTGGTGAAAATGTAAACGTGCTTGTATTTGATACAGAGATTTATTCTAATACTGGAGGTCAATCTTCTAAGGCTACTCCAGCTGCAGCGATTGCCAAGTTTGCAGCGTCTGGTAAAAAAACTGGCAAGAAAAATCTGGGAATGATGATGATGAGCTATGG
>NZ_ABEQ01000053.3 GCF_000171335.1 Candidatus Epulonipiscium viviparus | reverse complement strand
GCTTATGGGATATAAAATAATTTATGTTATAAAAAGAGCACCCCACAATTTTGAGGTGCCTTATTTTATGCCCTATTTCACTCTATATATTTTACTAATGAAACTAAATCTTCTGCTGAATGCGCATCAGATCCGTATATCATTTTTATGTCCCACTCTAATAGTTTACGAAACAGATAATCATCAATATATATTTCGCAATTTTCTTTGCGTTCACCTGCAATATTATAGTCAATTGTATATTTATTTTTGTTCATAGCTTCTAGCAATTCTGCTACTATCGGGAACTTACTATAGTCAACTACAAAATCTTGGCTATAAATTCTCACTAAATTGAGATGCCCCACTCGCGTTGGTTTATACTTTCCTATATCAGCTTCTACAGAYTTCTTAACAGTCTCAAAATAAATTTGATAAACCTTGTCTAATCCTTCTGCTATTTYTACTAACTCATCAAAGCTCTCTTGGCTATAATCTATACTAAAGTATTTTTCACCTACTTTAATAATGTGCACTGATAAAATTCCATCGTCAAAAAATTGACCATATTTATTCAACATAGCTGCTATCTCTTGCTCATAGCCTTCTATATAGTCTACTTCTACTCCTACATTAATTTTGAGTTTATTCTTATATTTCTCCTTAACACACTCCACCTCTTTTATATATGGCTCCAACTCTTGCTCTTGCATATTTCCATCATTATTAAATTGTGGATAGCATTCCAAAAACTCCTTTGGCAATGGAAAATGCTCCGTAAATGATATTTCTGTTATTCCCAGCTCTATCGCTCTTTCTATATATTTTTCCATCGTGTCTTTGCTCCCATGCGGGCAATAATTAGTATGAATATGTCCATCTCTCATTATTTTTATCTTCCTTTCAATTTTTAGTTTTTAATACACAGATTATTGCCCTTTATTTTACTTAGTATACTTATATATGTAAATATTTTTTACAAAAATATGCTTCTGCAAAAGTTATTTCTTCTCTTGCAAAAGCATCTTCTTCTTTATCTTATAAACATCTTGAATAACGCTGTTCCTAAGTATTTCTTTAACACAACTTCTAGGTCACTTTCTGTTACGATGCCTCCATAACTCATGGTTTCCATCTCCATTGTAGCTTCACACACTCGTATTCCGCTATCAACAAATCCATTATTTTCATAAAATTCCTTGCGTCTCATTCTTTGCTTTGCATTAGCTGCAGTATCGTCTAATGCTTCTATATTCAAAAATATTTTTTTGCCTGGTACTCGCTTTTTTAACTCACCCAAAATTTTACTGCCGTATCCGTGTCTTCGCAGTGACGTCGCCAAATACAGTACATACACTAGGTCTTTGTCGTATATCAGATACATAAACCCCACAAATTTTTTCTCATCATATACACTCACTAGATCAACATAGCTTTTTTTGGCTTTAGATTTAAATAACCAAAAGGGTATTCTCTCGGTTATGGGAAATGACTTTACATACAATGGCTTAATGTCATGTGTGATTTTCGCATTTTGGGTTAATGTTACAAATTTCATTTTATTCCTCCTCAAAACAGTTAAACACATCTTTCTATTCAAATTTTATAAATGCATAGTATCTAGCTTTTCCTAAATATTGCTTTAACACTCCCTCAAAGTCTTCTCTAAAAATTTCCCCTCCCAAAGCCATCACTTCTGCATCTACCCCATAAATACAAACTCTTATTTCTGTRTCTACAAACCCGTTTCTAATATAAAACTCCTTGCGTTTAACTCTAATCTCCGCATCAGCTGCCATATCACTAAGTGCGTCTATGTCTAATATCAACTTTTTGCCTGCTACTTTTTTTCTCAACGCTACCAAAATTTTTGTACCATACCCCTTGCCTCGCAATTCTCTTGCTACTGCAAAAAATACTATATATACCAAATCTTTATGGTAAATTAGATAYACAAATCCTACAAATTTTTGTTTCTCGTATATGCCAAACAAATCCGCATGTTGCGTTCTCGCTTGCCTTCTTATCCATCGCATAGACGCTCTYTCTACTGCTGGAAATGACTCCTCATATAACTCTTTCATCTCTTCTAAAACTTTCGCTTCATCCTTAAATGCTACAAATTCCATTTTAATCCCCTCTACTGTTCCTTATAAAACTGGTGCCATCGGATTATATTCATTTTGCATAAAGTTAAACAAATCTGAATATCCGTATATCCCCGCTTCCATAATGTTTTCAACCTCTTGCTGCACTACTTTAAGCACATCTATATCTGTATACATATTCGCTATCTTCATTTCTAGTAACCCGTGCTGGCGTGTTCCAAAAAATTCTCCAGATCCACGCAACTGTAAGTCCGTATCTGCTATCTTAAATCCATCCGTGGTTTCTTGCATTATTTTGAGCCGTGCCCTCGTATCTTTATTATATGAATCACTTACCAATATACAAAATGATTCATAGCTCCCTCGCCCTACTCTTCCTCGCAGCTGGTGCAATTGCGATAACCCAAATCTTTCCGCATTTTCTATTAAAATTATCGTCGCGTTGGGCACGTTTACTCCCACTTCTACTACTGTTGTCGAAACCAATATATCTATTTCGCCATTAGCAAACCGTTCCATAATCTTATTTTTATCTTTGGCTTTCATCTTGCCGTGTAAATACTCAACAGCCAATCCTGCAAATTCTTCTGCTTGCAACTTTTCAGCATACGATATCACATCTTTAACATTTTCTACTTTTTCGTTTTCCTCTACCATCGGACATATAATATAACATTGCCGTCCATTACTCACATGCTCTCTCATAAATTTATAGATTCTAGCATAGTATCGGCTGTCCACTGCATTAGTTTTTATCGGGGTTCTGCCAGGTGGCAACTCGTCTATTGTAGAAATATCCATATCGCCATACAATATCAATGCCAATGTTCTCGGAATTGGTGTCGCGGTCATCGCCAACACATCTGGAAAATCTCCCTTTTGTGCCAGGCTAAGTCGTTGTCTCACTCCAAATCTATGCTGCTCATCAGTAATTACTAATCCTAATTTTGCGTACACCACGTTATCTTCTATCAATGCGTGGGTTCCTACCAATATATCAATATCTCCCTTTGCAAGCTTTTCTAATAGCCCCATCTTCTGTTTCTTTGTAGTCGACCCCGTCAATAATGCAACAGATATATCAAATGCTTCAAAAGTTTTTTCTAAAAACTCAAAGTGTTGCCTTGCCAAAACCTCCGTCGGTGCCATCAATGTGCTCTGAAAGCCGTTTCGAACTACTATAAACAATGCTATTGCCGCAACCACCGTCTTTCCAGACCCTACATCGCCTTGGATCAATCGATTTGCTGCCCCCAATAATTTTAGATCTGCTGCTACTTCTTTGACCACTCGTTGCTGGGCCGCAGTTAGTTTAAATGGCAAAGTCTCCACAAATGCTTCCAAATCTACTGGCGATTGTTTTACTGTCCCAGCCTGCTTTTGCCTAAAATCTGATTTCAATATATATAAACTCAACTGCAATAAAAATAATTCTTCAAATACTAGACGCCTCCTTGCTTCAACGAAACTAGCATCGTCCTTCGGAAAATGTATGTTTTCTATCGCCTGTCTTTTTGGCATTAAATTATGTTTTGCTACAATATCAGTTGGGATCACATCTGATACATTACATATTGCAATATCTATTGCATTTTTTATATGTTTGCGTATGATAAATTGGGATAGTTGATATGTCGATGCGTAAACGGGAATTAGCTTGGTCTGTTGAGTATATTTCTCAAGTGTTTGATATGATGGAGAAACCATGTTCAATTTATTATATTTCAACTTTACGGTTCCGTAAAAATTATAGATCAGCCCTACATGAAAATTATTTTTCATATAAGGCTGTTCAAAAAATATAATCGTCATTTGTTCCGTACCATCAGAAACTTCAAATGATACCATAACTCTATTATTGACTTTTTTCAGTATTGGCTCTTTGATTACAGTTGCAACAATATTGTTGGCCTCATCTAGTACYGCCGCTTCTATTGGCGTTACCTTCGATCGGTCTTCATGCTTTTTGGGAAAATATTCCATCAATTCTGCTATTGTATATATCCCCAACCGATAGAACCTTTTTGCTGTTTGCTCACCCATTCCACTAAGGGTTGTGATGCTTTCTTTTAACATTTAGCTCACTTTAAACGCTGTAATAGACATAGGTTTTAATTTTAGTTCAAATTTCTCCTGATCAATTGTTACTGTTCCAACGTCTTCCTTATCTAAAAAGTTGCTGACCATAAAGTGAATGCTTCCGTCTACATTTTTGAATGCTATTCCCACCTTGCTTCTTGCGGCGTAGACAATTCTTCTTGCCCCTGGCTTAATGCATTTTCCCGCTAATGCCATTACATAAAAATCTGGATTATACTGATAAGTTTTTTCCTCTTCATCAATCGTTACCATGCTGTTTTGTTTCCAACCCCAGGTGCTTGTGCCTTTTGTATTTAGGATCATGTTCCAGTATGTGAATGTGTCACAACCCGCGTTTATATAATTTACTATATTCATATACAATGCTATTGCTTGTTCCCAAGTATTTTCGCCTTTATAACATACGCTTTCTGTATGCATCAACTTAAGCCCCGGATAGTTTTGCAAAATATTATACAGCGGTTGCATTGTCGTATACTGTGTTCCAATTCCTTCGATATATTCTTCTATTCCTGGATTTTCACTCAAAAATTCACACGCTGTTGCCTCGTTTATAGTTCTAAATGTACCCGCAAAAATTTTGGTATCTAATTCTGCTGCTTCAAATGCTGGTACCATATGATCTCGTATCAATTTTGCCATTTGCTGCACATCCATATTGCAGCCCGGAAATATCGGGTTTGCTTCTGGCTCATTTTGCACGTTTATTCTATCTATATCAAAGCCTTTGTTCGCATACTCTTCTACTACTCTTACAAAATACTTGGCATAAGCGTCATAATACCTCGGGTCGTCTATCAATTTGCCCGCTCCCCCAGCTCCTGCCATTTGCTTGTTATCTTTCATCCAAGCCGGAGGGCTCCAAGGAGATGCGTGTATTCCCATATTAGGTGCGTACGCTCTACACATCGCCATATACGGAATCATATATTTTTCATCTCGCTCTAAGCTAAATGATTCCATCTCAAAATCATCTTCCACATCGTCTAAACTATACGCATCCAATGCAAAGTCGCTCGCACCAATCGGAAGCCTAAAATAATTAAATTTATCGTACACAATATCTTTGCACACTTGCTTTTGATCCTCATCTGAAAGTGCCAGTAACGCCTTTCCTCCTAATTCACTAAATGCTCCTCCCAAGCCTCTAATTTCTTGAAATTCCATATGCGAATTGATATATAAAAATGCTCCAAAGGTTCGCTGGTTTGGCTGATCTCCAATATCTCCACACATTTGTGACGTTTCTTTTAAATTGATGTCGCTCGGAATATTTACTCTATAAATTTCTTCTAGTTGCATAACTATCTCCTTTCAAATTTAATATTTAGATATTATCATTTAACTTTCTAAAATGCAATCTTTTTAACATTTTTTCTCAATCTATTCAATATTTAAAAAATAACTAATATTTCGTACACAAATATGCATTAATACTTGTCTATATTTCATAAGATAGATAATATATATTTTACTATAAGGAGGAGTTTACTATGAACGATATAATCTTAGTATGCAAAGACGTTGCAGCTGCCATGCAAGCAATACCAAATAAGGAGTTATTAACCATATTATCTGTTGAAGAATACAGTGCCCATTTAGAATCTATACAAAAAACTGCAGTAGGCACAATCTTTCTCACAAAGCCCGTTGCCAAAAAATTTAATCTTACTGACCCAGTAGGGCAGATCATAGATCATCACGATAATTTATACTTAATTTTATCTGGTATAAGACAATCCGAATCTGGCCCATATATCCCTAAATATGATGCCTACACTAATGCTTTCTTCGTTTTAGCAGATAGAATAAGAAATAGACCTGCTGCAACTCAGGTAAACACAATTGCAAAGTCTTTGGCATTAGATATTCAAAATACTATTCAAAATCAGATCAATGAGCAAATCAAAAAGCTTCAAGATAATCACTAACCTTCCGCCCTCGCAAGTTATTGTGAGGGTTCTTTTGCATCAAAAAAAGCTGCCCTAATCGCAAATGCAATTAAAGCAACTATAGGTGCTACTATTTACTCAAAAATCATCTCTTCAAAAATCATCTCTTCTTCAAACGGAATCTCTTCAAAGTATTCATAARCTTCTTCCAAATAAAACTCCTGCTCATCAAATTCTTGCTCGTCAAAAGATTCTATCGCTATATATTCATCGTCAGGATAAAATTCTTCGCTTGGTACATCCAAAATCTCTATTTCCGGTATCTCAAATTCTGGTTCTTCAAAATATTCTATCTCCGCATAATAATCAACCTGAAATTCTGTCTCAAATTCTGGTAATGTCATTCCCTCTGGTAACATCGCACTCACTCGTGCCGCGACACTGGCTATTTCGCTTTCTATCGTATTGGTCACAATAGATTTTTGCACATCATCGCCCATTACTGCATTTACTGTTACCCGGAATTTATAACGCCCGTTTTCGCTCGCATCTGCTGCATCGAACATTACTGTGCTTACTGTCACTTCTGTACTTATCGCATTATCAATTCCTCCAGTGCCTGTTAAATATTCCTCTACTTTTAATTTAACAGCTTGCTTCGCATCGTCTGAAGTTTTTGCGTTGTCTACACTTAGCGCAAAATTAAATGGCGGCTCTGTATTTTCTAATGCACTCTTCAAAGCATCAAGATCATCTTGTGCCAGATCAAGCCCCGGCGCTGCTATTCCTACTTGCTGATCAATAACTACATCTTTTTGTACTCCTTTAAATAGATTAATCATAAACTCATATAATCCCGTTTCTGCTGGAGCGGTATTAGTAGGTCTTTTGGCCGCAGTAAATTTTGTCGTTACTATTTCGAATGTAACACCCGTTGTTTCTGGCCTATTAAGCAACGTTGCGATTTGTTCGCTCATTTTAGTTTTGGCACCAAATTCGCTATTGTTTTCTGCTGGTATGCTAGCGTATGTTTCTCTACCTATTACATCTTTTGCCGCTATCAATGCCGCAGTATCAAATTCGTTTGGCAATACGTTTGGCTCAATTACCGCATCAATTGGCGCCGTCTCTATTGTATATATCCCTACATTATCTTCGCGCACAACATCTCTTCGGGCAACCACTGGCGCATGCTTCAATGTTACTGTAAACGTATATCTTCCCTGAATGCCGTCTGGATTTGCATAGTTGCCATCTGTTGCAGGAGAGAATGTTCTYGGTACGGTGTTAACTGTTACTTCAAAATCTGTAAATCCGTTATCTACTAGCAGATCTTGTATCATTGCTGTAATAAGTTCTGCCGAATGCTCCTCTGTTATTTGAATTTCTGCTGTTGCCATRTCCGCATCGTGATCATATCTTGCTGGCAATACATACGCTGCCCTATTCGCTTTCACTAGTGCGACTGCCTCTTCAACTCTTTCTGCCAAAATATTTTCCCAATCTAGCGAATCTACAAAAACTCCTAGCTGATCACCATTGTTGTTCGCATCTATTGTTGTGCCGTCCGCAAAGGCAACTTCAAAGCCTACAAATGTTCCCACCGCGCCTTTTTCTTCATCAACATCAGGGCCCGTAGTTTCTCCCGGTGCCTCATATCCCGGCGCTTCTCCTGTTACCATAATATCTACTTCTTTAACCGCGACACTAATCAGATTCTTAATGTAATTGCATATCGCTTCTATCGTTGCCTCCTCATCGCCTGGCACTARCACTGTGTTTGGTATCGTCGTTCTATAGTCTGTTCCATCATCTGTTTCTGCAGATAGAAGGTCATTGATGAACACTCGGGCCTTTTCTACCGGCGATGTCTCTGCCGTATATGCGCCTTTTAGCTTTCTACCACCGTTATCAACATCGAGGAATTTTTCTAATGCATCTTCTAGGGTATCTAACACAGCCCCGTCTCCAATTAGCTCTTCTGCCAATATGTCTGGTCGTCTCATTGCTGTAACTGCAGCGTTAACAGCTGTATTGAGATCCCGGTACACTTTTTCGTGCGCATAATATCTGCCATCCATTATATACCTTCTCTTATATGCCTCTTCGGCATCTCCAGCATATCCATATCCTGGCGCTGTTGAATCTTCTCCGGCACCCTCCCAAACGCTATTCGGTACCATTGTTGTTTCTGAGAGTCTTGCCTTAACTTCAAAAATCTTGTCGTCAACCAATTTTTTAGCATCTAAGACCGCTTCTTGCGATCCTTCTCCACCTATCCCTTCTGTTCCCAAAATTATTATAGGCTTAGAATGTATTTCATCAGGTGGAATGTTATTATCATCATTTTTCATTACGGTTTCGAATACTTTTATTTGATCCTCCAATATTGTTTTCGCACTCTCATAATCTTCTTTAGCAAAAATTGAAATTTTATTTCCCTCTTCATCAACCTCTGTTTTTAAATACATTAAATTTGCCACATATGCTGCATTTTTAATATATGTGATTGGCGGTACTGGCTTAGAGACTTCCGATACATCCGGATATCCCTCTGCTCGCGGATCCTTCAAAAACGGCTTATGGGTAACCCAAGTAATTCCTTCTGCCACGTCGGTGCCTTGTCTTAAGCTCACTTTTGTTAGTCCCAAATCCATCGCTTTATCTACTGACTTTTTCAGTGCAGCTTTAGCTTCAGCGGCATCATATTTTGGATCTGTTCCAATAATTTCACCTTGATTAAGGTTTTCACTAAATATAGAAACTGCTGCCGTCAAATTCTGGAGATGTATTTCAATTGTCTCCAGCGTCGTGGTATCGTTTCCTAACGATATTTTAAATCCGGTTTCAGGATCAATTACTGCCTCGCCAGTAGCTTCATCTATCAAAAAGTTGCCGTATGAATTATCGATCGCTTGTTGCGATACTTTTATTCGACTTTCTATCAGGTTCATATAACTTGCAGGTACCCAGTTATMAARATCCTKAATATCAGATCCATCAACACTCACTAATGTTGCTTCAGCTAACGTTTTCGCTTCTTCCAATTTGGCTTTTAAATCAGCGACCGCAAGATTAAATTCTTCGTTTCGACCATGTCTAGGCTTGCCATTAATCTGCGTAATTGCGACATCTACCATCGAATTAGTTGAGTTTTGTAACGAGCGCAATGCCGCCTCTAGCGAATCTTCTGTAGAAGTATATAGTAGCAACGCTTTTTGTGCTGCAGCAATTGCCGCTTCATATGCCTTATAATTTCCAATTGGCACCCAATACACCTCTTCGTTATAGACTACATCATCGCCTCTGCCTCCAACGCTACCACGAATTGCTTTCATCCCCAACGGAACGTCCTGTAATATTACATCGKCAGCTCCCCAGTCCATATATCTATCGCCATAATCAAATAGCCCTGTTTCTGGATCTTTGCCGATAAACTCCATGGCTTCATCGATAGCTTGTTTTAGCATATTGTAGTTTTCCACATAATCTTCTGATACCGAATCTTCGGTCATCACTTTTACTTTGTCTTCAAACTTTCCTATTTCTYTTTCCAATGCAAGCACCGCATTATCCATGGCCAATTTGTTTGTTTGCCCGTTATCAAATTTATCTAACGTGGACTGTACCACATGTATCGCGCTTGCTAGTACAACTACATCTTGCGCATTAATCCATTCATCGTTCACTGTAACATCGATGCCTTTGCGATTGCTCACTCGAATATCTTTTTCACCGCCTTCATCAATGCCATTGCCGTTGCCCTCGTCTCCGTCTGGTATTGGATTTCCATCCGCATCAAATCTGTCGTATCCATATTTATTGAGTGGCACTCCGTCGTATGTGGTATATGTTACCACTGGCGCTTCTGCACCTTGCAAATAAACTAGGTCATTGATGATCGCTACTGCATTAGCTATCGACTTTCGAATCTCGCTATCAGCAAAGCCTTTTGATCCGTAGTTCACTTTTGGAACYTTTCCTGGAATCAYCTTTCCGTCTAAATCTCTGGCATAAAATAGTTCGTACGCTGTCTTCAATTTYTCGTATTCATTTACCACTGTTTTTAACGAATATGTTACAAGATTGTCAGCAATGTTGGCGTTATTTTTCAAAACGTTTTGMGCATAGTTTACAATATTTCTAAGTTTATCTTTTTCTATTTTKGTTGCCCAAAGCTGTGTTGCCTCGATATCTATTCCACCCATTATGCTTTCTGCTAATCCCTCAAAGGCAGGTATAGGCGCCACTTCTTCATATATGACATTGTCCATGTATGCRTCGGTTCCGAGAGTCGCGTTGTCAACATACTCTTGCATCTTTTGCGTAAGATCCGTATATATTTCCTTGGTGCCATACTCGATCGATCTTTCAAACGCTTCTCTATCTCTAACCATAATTGTACTCGCATATTYTAGAGAATCCACTGTCGAGTTCGCTGCGTTATATGCTTGTATCGCAACATTTATTGAATTATCAAAAGACATGAAAGTTACGTCATAGACCCAYTTTCCGCCGGCATCTGGAATATTGTCCTCGTTCTCATCTTGCCCGCTTATATCGGTTCCTTGTACTTTRCTTATAACCGCGGCATTTGCTGTATCGACTGCTGCATTTACATCGATAACTCCTTCTGCAGTAATCGGTTTCTTCGCAATAAGCGCTGCTGCCTTATTTATCTCTTCCATTAGTACTTCTCTAACTTCTTCAAATGCCGCATATTCGTCTTCGTCTGCCTCTCCCGGAAGCGGTTTAAACCTTTCTATGGCACTCATATTGGCATTCACTTGGCTGAAAACCTGATCTACTGTTAAACTTTGTATTTTGTCTACTATCGTATATGAGTAGTCAATAGAGTTTAGCATTATCGTCATTACCGCATTGGTAACGTACATTCTGTCTAGTGGAATATTTTCACCATAGCTATCACTTACCAAAATTCTGTCGCCATCCGCATCTTCTAGCATCGCTTCCATCTGGCATATCTGATTATAGAGCAATACTTTGGAACTCGTTTTGTAATCCAATACTCTYGGCTCAAACTCATCAATCAACACTGTCAGTTTATCGAGTGCTTGCTGCTTCGTAGAATCTGTCGACGCAAGCAATCCCACTCTTATCGCCTGTTCTAGAACATATATTTGCGACGCATCAATATACTCAATCTCACTCATCAGAGAAATTTCCACATCGTCAAATCCGTTCGCATCGGTGTCCCCGTTTCGTAATATATCAAAAGTGAGAAACTCGATTCCCAGCTGATTGCTCACTAGATATGGKGACACAATTTCTGGTATCACATTGCCTTCCGCATCGACCTCTTCTTTCCAGCCGATAATTCGTTTGGCAGACATTATAGCGTCTTCTAACATTTCGTTCAATTCAAAGCTCTTATCCGCAGGCACAACTTCAAAGTTCTCYAACGCAACATCCAGCAACTCTACAGATGGTAATGTTTGGAAATACGTATTCTCAACTCCTGGGGTATTCGCCTTTATAAACCCATTAACATGATTTAGATTTCCGGCAAGAGCATCTGTTACGATTTGTTCGATCCCCTCAAGCGCATCTGCTATATTTGTAAACAACACTCGTATCGTCCAGTGTGTCGCGGTTGTTGAGCCATCATCAAAAGCTCCCGGTCTCAATCCATCGTGAGATATCAAAACTCTTGTTGTATCCAATTGAACATCCGCCAGCTTGCCTTCTACATCAAATACCAAATTTATCAGGTCATCTAGCGTTTCGATTCCATCCACATCCGCATTTACATCCAAAATTTTTGCGTTGATCAAATCTTCRTTAATCTTGCTCGCAATCTCATCTACYGCAGCCTTATAGTCATCTATATACGCATCCAATACAACTTCTTCATCTGCTCGTATAGCATCAAAAGCGGCTATAGCATTTTGTAAATACTCCATCTGGATATCAAAATAYTGTGGATTTACTCCAAACTCTGCCGTATGTTCTGCAATATCCTTATTGATAAATTTGTCGATGGCTACAAGGACCTGGTTGAGCGGTTCAAAGTTGCCTTTCGCTACATACYTACCTTTTCCGGCGTCGTCTATAATGTTATCATCGTTTAGCAATGCTCCATCGATTCCTGTTAATCCATCGTTTGAAATATGGATTGTGGTTGATGTATATTGCCCTGTAGAATTGTTGTTAGCGTCTTTTAGTAATCTAACGTTTGCGGCCTTAATGTCAGCAACACCTTCGTTATACGTTGTAGTTCCTCCTATAAACGCCGCGTATGCYTCATCRAAACCATCTACAGTTGGACGAACAGGATCCTTCTTCGTATCATTAAAGTCATCTGTTGCCTTATCTAATTCGGTTATCACTTGGTCGAAATATCCAACCGGATCTAATACGAAGTTTGGCAAGAATGCTATTGAAAATAYCGCATCCTCAAATTTATCTGGATCATTGTCTGGCGTCGGATACGTTCTAGGCATAGTTCCCTCTAGTATGCCCTCCACCTTATCAATTGCTTTATCATATGCTTGCAGATCCAACGAATTAACCCATTTTATTCCAGCATTGGTTGGAATAAGGCTCAGGTCGGTCCATTCTCTGTCGTCGTATATATATCGCTTATATCGGTAGCCATCTTCAGAAAATACCAGAGTTCTGTCATCTGGTGCGTTATCTGGGTGGTCCGCATTGTCCTCTGCCAAATAAATATCGGAATCTTTCTTGCCAATGCTCTTATACTCATCTCCCACAACCACCGACCTTGCAGTCTTCGGATTGCCCTCACCTTTTATTGCCGCATCCAGGCGATCTTGCCCAGTCTTATATTCTTCTGCCAATGATTCGACTTTCGCATCGTTGAAGTTTTCTATCGCACCCGCCAAGTCTATTGCCAAATTATTAAAGACCTCGTTATCATCGTAGAATAGACGCACCAATTCATCGATGCCTGGCTTATTTGTGCCATCTGCATTCTCATAATCATAAACCAAATTTGTAGGCAATATCAAATATACTAGCTCGCTCTTTTCGATTGCATCTGTTAAAACTGCATCTAACGCGTCCACAGTTTCTGGAGTTACCCAATGCGTATCGTTTGCTTCTGTTACATCCATTGCCATCTTAACTTGCTCGATCCCTGCAATAGATTCGTCGATCGTTGGCGTTACTTCTGCATCTGGAATCGGGTCCATTGCTTCTGTTGTAATCTTATATAACCCTTCATCCGAAATAACCAGATTGGCGACTGCAATCGATCTTGGTGTGTATTCGGTAACAAACTCAATTGCGTCGTCTGGATTTGTATCTGCAACAAGTTCTCGGCTCGCGATCGTTAAGATGTCTTCGCCGCTATTAATTTGTCCTCGCAATGTTGTCATCGCRGTCGATAATGTTTCTGTTATCCCGGCTTCTGCYGCCTGTTCATATGCCGTAATTTCATTTTGCAATTCGTCTGCCAAGTTCGACATCTGCGTTGCTGTATATATTTTAGTTTTTAGATCCGGATTTATAATATAGTCGGTGCCGGCTTCTGTTTTCACATATGGGAACGCCGGTAACATGTCACCCACTGGTTCTTTAAACTCAACAGTTGCCACAACGGTCAATGCTTCTACCGCAACTCGATATAACGCATCATGCTCTTCCATTGTTACCCATTGCTTTGCCGCACTCACGTTGGTGCCGAGTATAGAGCTTACATTAAACAAATCTCTTTGCGTAGTTTTCATCGACTCGAGCGTACTATCTTCATAATCTTCTATGTTAAACTCTAGATTATCTTCGGCAATAACTCCAGGATCTCCCATAGGCAACTTCATCATCGCTGCAGGCTGCAGTTTTAAATCATCATCTGCAGTGCCCACAGTTCCGTCAAAATCTTTATACGGCACAAATGCACCGCTCGCATTGACAGTTCCCATTCCCAGATGCACCAACATTTTTTGTAGTTGCAACAACATGGCCAGCTGCTCATGTCTTGTGCCTGGCTTCAGTGCCGCATTGAACGCGGCGGATCTATCTATAATCGCTTGTATGGCGACGTTCAACAATGCGGTAATTGAACCTTGAACTTCCTCATCATAGTCGCTACCACCCAATTTGTTTTCTTCATTATCTAATCCATCGAGCTTATAAAAAGCATTGGCTTCATCTTGGAACAAACCAATTTGCTCCGAAACATCTTCCATATTGATAAACATTTGCGTAACGAAAGGAGTTTCTGTATCGCCGCCTGGCTGCCACTCTCCCAAATCTTGCTCACTCTCCGCAATTGCGGGCGTTACAAAAAATGAACCTGCGTCTAGCTCTTCAAATCTTCCATCATATGCAATATCGACGACGGTTAGCCCAGCTTCTTGCTTATAAGATGGTGGCTTGTATATTCGCATTCCCACCGCATCGGCCTTCAAGCATACTTCATTATTTTCATCCAAATATACGTACACCGCACCGCTCTTATAAAACTTGCTCTCTGCCTCAATTGTATCTGGATCCTCTATCAGTCCTGCAAACTCGCTTGTATTTGGAAGCACCGGCGGAAACGGACCCTCTATATCCTTAAGTCCCATTAGAGCTTTTGTTACCATAATTTCAAAGTTACCAACTTTATTCGATGCCGAAACTTCATCAGTTCCCAGTTTTGCTTCCGCTATGTAGGTGTTATACGCATCCGATAAAGAATTTAGCACCGCCTCCAATTCACCCATATTTGTGTATCCGCCATCTTCTTGTAGTTCTGGAGCGCCATAGGCAACCTCATGATGGTTCGTATACATTTCACCGGTCTCTGGATTCGTACTTTCTAATGTAATCAATGCTTCATACGATTCCGGATGGATATGCTTTACGGCTTCTGCCGCTTTTTCTAGCTCTTCATATAGCTTATTATGAACCGATTCATTAACCCAATATTTGTCAATTGCAATGTCGGCGCCTTCCACCTTGCTCAAATAGATCGGGATTCCGTTATCTGAATTGGGTGCCACACGAGCGGCCCTTGCCGAGCGAACACTCGCAGCGACAACATGAACTTCTACCATAAATGTATTCACTTGCTTTGTAGAATTATCTGTTATTGTATATTTAATCAACACCGGTTTATCTGGATCTGTAATATTTGAAGTGGTTACAGGTGCGCCTTGCTCAACCGATATATAGTTGCCCGCGGCGTTTGTCATATTTACTTCGACAGTATAAAACGACGGCTGAAACTCTTCTTCCCATTGCAATGTCGGAACTTCGTATCCATCGTATTGTTCCACCGTTACTTTTTTAGTTGCCCCATTATCCAGCAATATATTTTTAAACTTGATTGGTGGCGCCGCGGCTCCCGCATCTGCATGCACATTCACTGCATAAATTTTGTCCATCAGCTCCACAACTTTATCTCGATAATCAACGCCCGTTCCGGGTTTCATTGGACTACTTGCAATTTGCTATTATAATCTTTGAGAGTTAGGACTGCAACTTCTATTTGAGACAATAACCCCTCGGTGGCAGATGCGTATCCCTCATACAAATATTTTTCAAGGTTTAGATAATCCTCTCCCATCGCATCAGTGAAGAGTTGATCGGGGCCATATTCGATTCCTCCTATTTTYGATGGGTTGGCTTGCAAGGTACGTATAGATGCAGCGAGTTGCTCGTTTAGTGCGTAAAACATATTAAACTCCGCCAAGCTCACCAAATTATTTGAATGATCAGAATCTTGAGTTGCCCCTTCAGCATCATCAGATAAATCTACAGCAGGAAGCGGAGCAATACCTACCCCCACATAGTCATCGCCCAAATCTGCTGCCGATGTAATTACAGGAAAAGCCGTTGTTGCCAACATTATCATGAGCGCCAAATATTTATGTTTCTTAATCAATGCCATATATTTCATTCCTTTCTACCATATTATACCATAGTATATTTTATAATCTAATTATTTATCCATAATATATATCGTGTATGCAAAACAAAATAGTTATAGCATACCAGTTGGTAAAATTTGTGCGCTCTATATAACTTGTCCTACTCTCGCTTAGACTTTTTTTTTCTAAAGCAAGAACAATCCCTGCTTTAGTTCGCCTCCATTATTTTAACAAACCATACTTTTTCATCTCTTTAGTAAGCACTTCTATATTTTTAGGATCCATCTCCGAAATCGGAAGTCTACATTTGCCAACATTCATTCCCATCAAGTTTAATGCCATTTTCGTTGGCGCAGGATTTGATTCTATAAACAATGCTTTTATCAACGATAAAGTTTTTAGTTGCAACTCTCGTGCCACATCRATCTGATTGTGTATGAAATGTTCATGTATCATATGCGTATCTTTGGGAATTATATTTGCCATCACCGATACCACCCCTGTTGCTCCATATGCTAATGCAGGCAAAAACACCGGGTCATCTCCTGTATATATGCCAAAATTATTTTTTTGAAATGCATATGCCAACTCGGCGATTTGAGAAAGGACACACTCTTTTATCGCAACAATATTATCTATCTCTGCTAACTTTATTGTAGTTGCAGGCTCCAAGTTAACCACCGTTCTCCCCGGTACATTATATAAAATTATTGGAGTTTTTACCGCTTTCGCTATTGCCTCGAAATGTTTATATAATCCATATTGCGTGGGTTTGTTATAATATGGCACAACGCTAAGTATCGCATCTGCGCCTACACTCTCTGCATATTTGCTAGCCTCTATTGCAGCCTTTGTGTCATTTCCCCCCGCTCCTGCAATTACAGGTACCCTCTCGTTAGTTGCTTTTACAACGCACTTTATTGTTGCTTCTTTTTCAGCTTTTGTCATAGTTGGAGTTTCTCCAGTGGTGCCACACACGATTATCGCATCAGTTTTGTTATGAACCTGAAACTCAATCAGTTCTTCTAACTTTGAAAAGTCCACTCCAGAATCAGTAAACGGCGTAATAATTGCGGTACCAGAGCCAGTAAAAATAGTTGTTTTCATATTATATCCCTCCAAAAAATTATTTAAACCAATTATAACCTTAAATATATATATATTCAATCTTTTTATGTAGGAGCATGTGCTAGTCAAAAAATTTCATTACCCCCTACCAAAAAATTTATTGATAGTGTATAATGGTGCCAACTTGTCATAAACAAGACAAAATAACCATTTTAGAAGGGATGAATATATGAAATATGATGTAGTTGCTAGAAACACTGAAATGACCAAGGGGATGGAGGACGCGATCCAAAATTCTATTAGCCGTTTAGAAAAATATTTTAATGATGAAGCAGTAATCCAAGTCACCATAACTGTTGAAAAGCAACGTCAAACAGTAGAAATGGCTATAAATTTTGATGGACAAGTTTTACGTGCAGAACTCGAAGGCGAGAATATGTATAAAATTTTGGATGATGTTGTCGCCATCTTAGAAAGACAAGTTCTCAGATTTAGAAATAAGTTGCGCACAAAACATAGACAAGCTGAGCAACACATTTTTACCCCAGCCTTTATGGATGAAGTAAATCACGATGAAGAGGAATTATTCATTATCAAAAAGAAAAAATTTGCCATGAAACCCATGAATGCAGAAGAAGCTATCATGCAAATGGAGTTAGTTGGTCACAATTTTTATGTTTATTTAGATCAAGATACAGAAGATGTTAACGTTGTATACAAACGTCGAAACAGTTCTTATGGTTTAATCGAGCCTAGATTCTAATACGCAAAGGAGATTTTTATGAACACACCAACTCCACACAATTCGGCAAAACTTGGAGATATCGCCAAAACTGTTCTGATGGCTGGTGATCCGCTACGAGCAAAATTTTTGGCTGAAAATTATCTAGAGAACGCTGTTCTTTATAACGAAGTACGCGGAATGCTTGGATATACCGGCACCTACAAAGGCAAGCCCGTATCTGTTCAGGGTCATGGAATGGGAATGGCCTCGATTGGTATATACACCTACGAGCTGTTTGCGTTTTATGAAGTTGATACAATTATACGCATCGGCTCTGCTGGAGCTATCGATGAAGATCTTCATATTGGAGATATCATCATCGGCATGGGAGCATGTACTAACTCAAACTATGCGCAACAATATAATTTGCCAGGCACTTTTGCTCCTATCGCCGATTTCGATTTGGTTAGGCGTGCCAAAGAATCTGCAGATGCCTTCGGCTACAAATCCAAGGTGGGCAATCTATTGGCTAGCGACATGTTTTATGATGACGCAAATAGCTTAGCCGATTGGCAAAAAATGGGTGTATTAGGTGTTGAAATGGAATCTGCTGCATTATATATGAATGCCGCAAGACTGGGCAAAAGAGCTCTTACGCTGTGTACGGTTTCTGATTGCCCTTTCACCGGAGAAGGAATGTCTTCCGAAGATAGACAAACCAAGTTTACCAACATGATGGATGTAGCGTTATCATTATTATAATTTATCAATTCTTGTTATAAAATCACTTGTATATTGGACATGCGTTCACGCATACAATGTTATCGAATAGACAGTTACCGTAACTGCTATATCTTATAATATAGAAATGGAGATTTTTATGGGACTATTTTCAAAATTGTTTATGTCATTAGGTTTTGGCGAGGCAAAGATCGAAACTATCTTTGATGATGATTCTGTTAGACAAGGTGGCGACCTCACCGGTATAATTTGTTTACGAGGCGGCTCCAGCGATATCAAGTTTGATGGAATTTTTGTTGAGTTATTTGGTGAGTACCTTTCTGGCGAAGAAGATGATGTCGTTCTTGAAACTGCTAAAATTGGCGAGCTGCAGTTAGCGGAAGACTTTGTATTAGAAGAGGATGCCGATGTGGAGCTGCCATTTAGCCTTTCATTGCCACCAAACGCTCCTATTACCACAAAAGACCTTCTTAGCGAAGATGACAAAAGCAATGTATATATGAGAACCAGCCTAAAAGTAGACTTCGCAGACGATCCTGAAGATTTTGACAGGATTAATGTATACCCTTCTCGAGAAGTGGAAACTGTTATTCTTGCACTTACTCAGGCCTCGAATTTGCGCTCATCGAAACGCAAACTATTTTATATCACGACGAAATTATTCAGGAATTTGAATTTGTGCCTAGAGAAGACTCTGACTATAAAAAGTATCTCGACGAAATCGAATGCTACTTCTTCCATGTTGATGGTGGCATCAAAGTTTGTATGGAAATCGATAAACGAGTTCGCAACTTCAGTACTGCGTTCTTAGATGCGTTTGATATGGATGAAACCTATAAAACTTTATTTATTCCTATAGAGGATCTTCAAGAAGGCCCGACACGTGTGGCTATCTTAATGGATAGATTTATATACGAATACGCACAATAGGAGAATTGAATGGGTGTTTTTGCTAATGCTTTCACTGCGATGAGCATGGGTTGCGCATATGTGGATACGAAAGTTGAAACCAAAATTATTAGACAGGGTGAAATGATAAAAGGGGTTGTATCGCTAGTTGGAGGAAAAAGGGCTGTGGAATTTCGAGGCATCGACGTTGCTTATTATACGATCTATACTAAGGCTCACAGAGCCACCAAGTTGGTCGAAACCCGATGCGCTACTGCATTTACACTCCCAGCCGGTGCCACAGAAGAGGTACACTTCTCTCTTAGAATTTCGCCCGATACACCCACTACCAGGTTTGCTTATCTAAAGACGATATTTGATTTGCCAGTTCCTAAAGAAATAAAAACCAATCTGAAAGTATTTCCTTCTAAGGATTTGGAAAAAATAATTAACATCTTGACTACAAAGTTTGCTTACAATAATCCTACTACTGAAACTTATTTAACGCAGGGTCAACTAGTTCAACGATTTACTTTTAAGTCCAAAAACTTATTTGGCAAATTTATTGATGAACTCCAATGCTACTTTCTTCACGTCACTGGAGGTATAGAAATGGTTATGAGAATCGATAAACATGCCCGAAGCTTTCAAACCGTGCTAAACGAAATTTCTTCCAAGAACCAAACTCATATCAATGTCTTTATTCCCCCGTACGATGAAACACAAACATTAGAGCGATACCTGGTAAAAGGGAGATAATATATGGACTATAGACTGATTAATGCCAAGACATTTGATGACTGGAATCAAAACGGTTGGGAGTGGGGCATACCTATCGCAGCCGAAGTTTTTGCTGCTGCAAAGACGGGCAAYTGGAATGTTTTGCTAACCCCAACCAAGCCTGTGCCGAAAAGCTGGTTTCCTTCTCTTGCTAATGCAAAAGTACTGGGGCTGGCCTCWGGTGGTGGACAGCAGATGCCTATCTTTGCGGCATTGGGWGCGGTCTGTACAGTACTAGACTATTCCGAATCTCAGTTAGAAAGCGAGCGACTTGTTTCTCGACGTGAAAATTATGAGATCGAAATAGTGCGTGCCGACATGACCAAGCCMTTACCTTTTGCCRACGAAACTTTCGATATGATTTTTCATCCGGTATCCAATTGTTATGTGGAAAATGTTGAGCCAATATGGGCCGAATGCTATCGAGTTCTCAAAAAGGGTGGGCGCTTACTTGCTGGTCTTGACAATGGCCTCAACTTTGTATTTGGCGATCAAGAGGGCGTCTTCGAATACGTTCTTCCGTATAATCCACTCAACGATAAAGAGCTTTACGAGCAGTCTATTGCAAACGGATGGGGTATTCAGTTTTCACATACTATAGAAGAGCAAATAGGTGGGCAACTTATGGCAGGTTTCACATTGAAAGAAATCTACCAAGATACTAACGGGTCCGGTTTGCTTCACAATTTTAATCTACCCACGTTCTATGCAACATTGGCTGTCAAATAAAAAATGCGCTGGCAATAATACGCCGGCGCATTTCTTTTTCTTATTTATATTATAATTCTTAGTCGTGCCCTCTGGAACAGCTATTGTGCTAATCTCTGCAGCTGAATTAGTATCAATATCAAAATCAGGTTTATAAACATATATGTTATCACCGCCCTATCGCTCCAACACCTCTTCACTCTCTTCTTTAATCCTATTGGCAATGTAAAAGTACGATTGTATCTATCAAGTTTTATATCGGTATACTCAATTTTTGAATTTAACTTATGCTACTAGCAAGTTGTGGAAAAAAAAACTAGGATACCGTTTTTCGATACCCTAGCTATATTTTACTTCGCATTTACTTTATCTAATGCAGCTTGCCAGATTCCTTTTTGCGCTTCGATTGATTCTGAAACGGTCGCTCTGTTCCAATACACATCAGATGATAGAAGCCCCACATTTACGCTATCGGAAATCGCTATCGTTAAGTTTACCATCGAATTTTCTGGCTCTCGCACCATTGCGATAGTTTCGTCGATCGCTCTTTCATCTCTATATAATGGATATAACACTGTTTTCCAATCATCCGGTCCGTCGTATCCTGGAACTGGCCCATACCACAAGTTTAACGCAAATGCTATATCTTCGGCTTCCTCTTTTGAATACGATGCCGGAATTACCCAACCCGGATCTCCATAGATTGCTTTATATCCCGTCGCATTAGGTCCTTTCGGAAAGGTTACTAAGCCCCAGTCGTCGGCCATTTGATCCTGTGTTAGCGTTGTGCTTTCCCATTCTCCTCCCAAATATATCGCAGCTTGGCTAGTTAAAAACGCATCTTTGTGCCCATTCCAGTGCGATGGAACAAGGTCGAACTCGGTTTTCCAGTAATCTGCTGCCCACTCAAGAGCGGCAACCACCTCCGCATCGTCTAACCCATGCTTATAGTCACCGTTTTCATCAACGTAAACCAGCCTTCCTCCGTTTGACATTATCACAGYTTCAGCAAAYGMAGMYGGATTCATTACCATTGCATATGTGTCGTTTATGCCATCGTTATCTGTATCTCTCGTTAATTTTTCTGAGAGCTCCATAAAAGTTTCCCAGGTCCACTCGCCCGATGCTTGCAARTCGTATGGCAAGTTTGGATCTAATCCTGCTTCCTCAAATAATCGCTTATTGAAGTATAGCATTTGCTTAGGACGACCCTTTTCTCCAATGCCGTATTGCGCGTCGCCTATCGTCATAACTTCTGCAAGAGATGGGTTCCATACAACAGGGTCATCTGCATCTATGCTATCTAACGTTGACAAGTCATATGCCAAGCCACTTTGYGCTGCCGCCAATGTATAGTTTGCATGAAATCTRAATATCTCTGCCGCAGGGTCGCCTGCCAACACCGATGTGGAAAACAACTCGAGCATGCCGTTCCAAGGTGCCAATGCAAGCTCCTCAAACTTAAAGTTATGTTTCTCCATCATCTCATGGCGATGCTCCCACAACGCTTCTTCGTATGCGGAGTTTTTAACTTCCGGTTCCACAACATCAGCCCATGTTGCGATGGTTACAACTAAACCACCCAAATCTCTAACTGGTTCTTCGGGCTCGGCTACTTCTGCAACGGGTGCGACTGGCGCTGCTGTTTCGGTAGTTGCTGCTGTTTCCTCTTCTCCACCACAAGCTGTTAGCGCGCCTATCGTTAATACTGCCAATCCTAGGCATAAAAATTTTCTTAAATTCATTTACATCCCCCTTACAAGAACAACTTATTACTTCGCGTTTACTTTATCTAATGCAGCTTGCCAGATTCCTTTTTGCGCTTCGATTGATTCTGCCACAGTCGCTCTGTTCCAATACACATCAGATGATAGAAGTCCCACATTTACGCTATCGGTTATCGCTATCGTTAAGTCTACCATCGAGTTTTCTCTCTTTCTCGCCATTGCGACAGTTTCATCGATCGCTCTTTCGTCTCTGTATAGCGGATATAGCGTTG
>NZ_ABEQ01000054.3 GCF_000171335.1 Candidatus Epulonipiscium viviparus | reverse complement strand
TAACAGAAGCCAATAAAAATGATCAGTCAATAAATAAAACTGCGGATGTCATGGCTCTTGAATCAGCGAATATCGAATCTCCGGAATTAGTAATACTTACAGATGAAGTGGCCAATATCGCTGCACTTGAATTATTGGAAGAAGATGGTGCGCTCGTAGAAGAAGCGGAAGATTTCGTTGCGCTTGAACTAGCGAATATCGAATCTCCGGAATTAGTAATACTTACAGATGAAGTGGCCGATGTCGTTGCGCTTGAATTATTGGAAGAAGATGGTGCGCTAGCCGAAGAAGCTGAAGATTTCGTTGCGCTTGAACTAGCGAATATCGAATCTCCGGAATTAGTAATACTTACAGATGAAGTGGCCGATGTCGTTGCGCTTGAATTATTGGAAGAAGATGGTGCGCTCGTAGAAGAAGCTGAAGATTTCGTTGCGCTTGAACTAGCGAATATCGAATCTCCGGTAGAAGAATTAGTACTACTAGAAATCACAGATGAAGCGACACCAGTAGCTGAAGAATCTGCCAATGTCGTTGCGCTTGAATCAGCGGAAATCGAAGTTCCGGTTACAACAGAAGAATTAGTACTACTTACAGATGAAGTGGCACCGGTAGCTGAAGAATCTGCCAATGTTGTTGCGCTTGAACTAGCGGAAATCGAAGTTCCGGTTACAACAGAAGAATTAGTATTACTAGAAATCACAGATGAAGCGGCACCGGTAGCTGAAGAATCTGCCAATGTCGTTGCGCTTGAACTAGCGGAAATCGAAGTTCCGGTTACAACAGAAGAATTAGTATTACTAGAAATCACAGATGAAGTGGCACCGGTAGCCGAAGAATCTGCCAATGTCGTTGCGCTTGAACTAGCGGAAATCGAAGTTCCGGTTACAACAGAAGAATTAGTATTACTAGAAATCACAGATGAAGTGGCACCAGTAGCCGAAGAATCTGCCAATGTCGTTGCGCTTGAATTATTGGAAGAAGATGGTGCGCTAGTAGAAGAAGCTGAAGATTTTGTTGCACTTGCATTAGCACTAGTGGAAGAAGATGGTGCGCTAGTAGAAGAAGAAGCTGAAGATTTCGTTGCACTTGTATTAGCACTAGCGGAAGAAGCTGCGGTACCGGTACCAGAAGAACCTGTAGCTGTCACAGCATCAGCCGTTGAAGCTCCGCTAGCGATAGTAGAAGATGTTACAGCATCAGCCGTTGAAGCTCCGCTAGCGATAGTAGAAGATGTCACAGCATCAGCCGTTGAAGCTCCACTAGCGATAGTAGAAGATGTTACAGCATCAGCCGTTGAAGCTCCGATAGCGATAGTAGAAGATGTTACAGCATCAGCCGAAGAAGTTGAAGCTCCACTAGCGATAGTAGAAGATGTCACAGCATCAGCTGAAGAAGTTGAAGCTCCGATAGCGATAGTAGAAGATGTCACAGCATCAGCCGAGGAAGTTGAAGTTCCGATAGCGATAGTAGAAGCTGTCACAGCATCAGCCGTTGAAGCTCCGCTAGTGATAGTAGAAGATGTCACAGCATCAGCCGAGGAAGTTGCAACTCCGCTAGCGATAGTAGAAGATGTTACAGTATCAGCCGAGGAAGTTGAAGCTCCGCTAGCGATAGTAGAAGATGTTACAGCATCAGCTGAAGAAGTTGCAGAGATTGTGATAATTCATACCAATGATATCCATTGTGCAATAGACGAAAATATCGGGTATGCTGGATTAGCTGCATATGAAAAAGAAATGAATTCGCTTTATGGAGAAGAAAAYGTCATTCTTGTAGATGCCGGTGACGCTATTCAAGGCGGCCCAATTGGCAAGTTAACTGAAGGAAAAGCTTTGGTTGATATAATGAATGAAGTTGGTTACGATATTTTTGTTCCAGGGAACCATGAGTTTGATTACAAAATTCCTAGAATGCTAGAGTTGATGGATTTGCTAGATGCTGATGTTATCTCAAGCAACTTTATAGATTTAGAAACCGACGCACCTGTTTTTGATGCGTTTACTTTAACAGAACACGACGAGATCACGATTGGATACGTAGGAATTACAACTCCGGAGACCTTTACTAAATCGACTCCATCATATTTCCAAAATAAAGATGGTGAGTATATTTATGGTCTAAAAGAAGAGGGAGATGAGCTCTATGTAACTGTGCAAGAAGCTGTTGACGCGGCGATAGATGATGGCGCAGATTATGTCATTGCTATTGGACATCTGGGAGTAGAAGAGCAGAGCGCGCCATGGCGATCAACAGATATAATCGCAAATACTACAGGAATAGATCTAATGATAGATGGACATTCGCATACAGTAATTGATGGAGAAGTAATTCAAAATGCTGCTGGGGAAGACGTGATTCTTACACAAACAGGCGCAAAATTTGATAATATTGGTAAAATTACAATCAATCCATCTACAAACGAAATAAGGGCAGAGCTAATTGCGGAATACGAGCCTAAAGACAAGGCGGTCTCAGACTTTATAGCAAAGGAGACAGAAGCTTTTGAAAAGATGCTAACAGAAGTAGTGGCCATCAGCGATATAAGCTTAACAACCGCAGATCCAGTAACAGGTCAGGCAATAATCCGAGTGCGTGAAACTAACCTAGGCAACTTCGCCGCCGATGCCTATAGAAGTGCGTTAGAAACAGATGTCGCAATTGTAAATGCGGGAGGAATACGAGCAACAATCGAAGCCGGAGAAATTACATTAGAAGATATAATCAATGTACATCCATGGGGCAACGATACAATGTCTGTTTTGGCAACAGGGCAAACTATATTGAATGCACTAGAGATGGGTGCCAAAAGCATGCCAAGTGGAAGCGGAGGATTTTTACATGTATCGGGAATGACATATGCGATAGATACAACAATTCCATCATCTGTAGTAACGGATAGCAAAGGAGCATTTGTTGAGGTTGCGGGCGCGTATCGAGTAAAAGATGTAATAATAGGAGGAGAGCCTCTAGATTTGGATAAAGAATACTCTGTCGCATCACATAATTATTTATTGCTAGAAGCCGGAGATGGAATGTCGATGTTTCTGGGAGCGCCAATTTTAAAGGACAAATTTAAAGTAGACAATGAAGTGCTCATCGACTATATCCAAAATGATCTCGGCGGAACAATAACTGAGAAATATGCGAATCCATATGGAGAAGGTAGAATCACCATCATAACAGAGCACAATGGGCCGGAAGATGACAAACCAGATGCAGAAGAATCTACCACAGCATCAGCCGAAGAAGTTGAAGTACCGATAGCGGTAGTAGAAGAATCTGCCAAAGCTACAGCCGAAGAAGTTGAAGTGCCGATAGCAATAGTAGAAGAATCTGCTACAGCCGAAGAAGTTGAAGTATCGATAGCGATAGTAGAAGAATCTGCATCAGCCGAAGAAGTTGAAGTACCGATAGCGATAGTAGAAGAATCTGCTACAGCCGAAGAAGTTGAAGTACCGATAGCAATAGTAGAAGAATCTGCATCAGCCGAAGAAGTTGAAGTACCGATAGCAATAGTAGAAGAATCTGCTACAGCCGAAGAAGTTGAAGTACCGATAGCAATAGTAGAAGAATCTGCATCAGCCGAAGAAGTTGAAGTACCTATAGCGGTAGTAGAAGAATCAGCCGAAGAAGTTGAAGTATCGATAGCGGTAGTAGAAGAATCTGCATCAGCCGAAGAAGTTGAAGTATCGATAGCGGTAGTAGAAGAATCAGCCGAAGAAGTTGAAGTACCTATAGCGGTAGTAGAAGAATCTGCATCAGCCGAAGAAGTTGAAGTACCGATAGCAATAGTAGAAGAATCTGCCAAAGCATCGGCCGAAGAGGTTGAAGTACCGATAGCGGTAGTAGAAGAATCAGCCGAAGAAGTTGAAGTACCGATAGCGATAGTAGAAGAATCTACCACAGTATCAGCCGAAGAGGTTGAAGTACCTATAGCGGTAGTAGAAGAATCTGCCACAGCATCAGCCGAAGAAGTTGAAGTACCGATAGCGGTAGTAGAAGAATCTGCATCAGCCGAAGAAGTTGAAGTGCCTATAGCGATAGTAAAATCAGAAAATAAAACGGAGTCCCCTACATTGGGGGCAACCCCGCTGGTTGATACAATTCCAGCTTCACATATATTAGAGTCAAAACTAATTCCAGAAGAAAAGCAAGCAAACGATGACGATATTGCAATAAACAAACTGTGGTCTAACATCGATAAGCTAAGTGAAGAAAAAAAGATTATAGTAACAGTAAATTCAAAAGTTACTAAACCTGAAAAAAGTAAGCCGATTGTAGAAGCCAAACCAGTAATAATAGAACAGCCAAAATCCGAGCAGCCAAAATCCGAGCAGCCAAAATCTGAACAGCCAAAATCCGAACAGCATATTCCGAATGATAGTGAGTTAAATTTTACAGTAGATATTGATGGATACACAGGAAAAGTTGAACACAGTTCAGGAAATAAATGGAATAAAGCTGATAACGACAAAGAGTTAAGTGATAAAGAGTATAAAGATTATAAAGAAGCTGAGGAGTTAAGTCAAAATATAGTAATTAATAACATCATCAACAATTCGGCTCCGACTTCAGAAGAGAAAAAAGATCAATATGCACTACTAACAGATACAATCGTGGGAATAAATGAAGAATTTAACCAAAAATTTGAAAAAATAAGTACGGATTTATTAAACTTAGAAACAGAATCAAAGGTAAAAAAAGTGGACGAGCCAATAGAGTCAGAAATTTGGCTAGCATTAACCGACGCATTAGAAAAGATAAATAATGATATCGTAGATTTAAAAAATGATAAAACAGAAGAGCCAGAGTCAGAAATTCTACGGTTGCTAAATGATAAAGTAGAAATGCTAAATAACGATGTAGCAAATCTAGAAGACGCGGTGGCAAAACCAGTAATCGTGCCTCAAGAAAACACATCATTAGAATTGTTCATAATATTAAACGACAGAATAGAAAAAATGAATGAAGATTTAGCAAATTTAGAAATAGCAGTGCCAACAAACGAATCAATGACAAGCGTCGCGATGCTATTAAACAACCAATTAGAAAAAATCAACGATGATATAAATGCGCTCAAGCAAGAAATACCGGAGTCGACAGAAGTTGAAATAGCCTTGCTATTAAGCAATCAGTTGGAAAAAATTAACAAGGACATAGAACAATTAAAAGCAGAAAAAGAAGAGGCGAAAGAAGAGGAGAAAGAAGAAAAAACAGAAAAAACAGAAAAAACAGAAAAAGAAGAAATCGAAAATCAAACACAATTAAACGCAGAATTAAATAAGCAATTAAAAAAAATGAGTAAAGATATAGCGCAATTAAAAAAAGAAAAAGAGGAAAAAGAGGAAACCGAAAAGCAAACGCAATTAAACGCAGAATTAAATAGGCAGCTAGAAAAAATAAATAAAGATATAGCGCAATTAAAAGAAGAGAAAGAAGCAAAAGAGGAAACCGAAAAGCAAACTCAATCTGATGAAATAACAAATACACTAGTAGCCTTAAATAAGCAGCTAGAAAAAATAAATAAAGATATAGCAAAATTGGAAAAAGAGATATCAAACTCTGAATCGACAAAAAAATCAGCAAAAGAATCGAAAACAAAATTAGAAGATGCAAAGGAATCGGAAATATCAACAAATATATTAGTAGCATTAAATGATCAATTGGAAAAAATGAACAAAAATATAATTGATATGAAAAATGAATCGGGCAAGTCAAAAATCGATGCATCATCAGAAGTATTTTTAATTTTTGGAGATGAAAGAGACGACAAAAATACATTGAAAGATGAGATAAAAAGCGCAACTGAAAAGATCAACAAAAACAATAACAAAAGTAATAAAAAAATAATAGCGGCAATTGAAGCCGCACTAAATGAAGCCGACGAAGAATTTGATCCGGCAGCCGATAAAGATGAAGCTGATCCATCAACAGATGAAGTAGAGGATGAAGCTAATCCGGCAACAGATAAAGTAGAGGATGAAGCTAATCCATCAACAGATGAAGTAGAGGATGAAGCTGATCCGATAGCAGATGAAGTAGAGGATGCATTCGATCCGGCAACAGATGAAGTAGAGGATGAAGCTAATCTGGTAACAGATGAAGTAGAGGATGAAGCTAATCTGGTAACAGATGAAGTAGAGGATGAAGCTAATCCGGCAACAGATAAAGTAGAGGATGAAGCTGATCAGGCAACAGATGAAGTAGAGGATGAAGCTAATCCGGCAGCCGATGAAGTAGAGGATGAAGCTAATCCATCAACAGATGAAGTAGAGGATGAAGCTAATCCGGCAACAGATGAAGTAGAGGATGAAGCTAATCCGGCAACAGATGAAGTAGAAGATGAAGCTGATCCGATAGCAGATGAAGTAGACGATGCATTTGATCCGGCAACAGATGAAGTAGAGGATGAAGCTAATCCGGTAACAGATGAAGTAGAAGATGAAGCTAATCCGGCAACAGATGAAGTAGAGGATGAAGCTGATCTGGCAACAGATGAAGTAGTCGATGCATTTGATCCGTCAGCAGATGAAGTAGAAGATGAAGCTGATCCGGTAGCAGATGAAGTAGAGGATGCATTCGATCCGGCAGCCGATGAAGTAGTCGATGCATTTGATCCGGTAGCCGATGAAGTAGTCGATGCATTTGATCCGGCAACAGATAAAGTAGAGGATGAAGCTAATCCGGCAACAGATGAAGTAGTCGATGCATTTGATCCGGCAGTAGATGAAGTAGAGGATGAAGCTGATCCGATAGCAGATGAAGTAGACGATGCATTTGATCCGTCAACAGATGAAGTAGTCGATGCATTTGATCCGGTAGCAGATGAAGTAGTCGATGCATTTGATCAGGCAACAGATGAAGTTATCGATGCATTTGATCCGGCAACAGATGAAGTAGAGGATGAAGCTAATCCGGTAACAGATGAAGTAGAAGATGAAGCTAATCCGGCAACAGATGAAGTAGAGGATGAAGCAGATCCGATAGCAGATGAAGTAGAAGATGCATTCGATCCGGCAACAGATGAAGTAGTCGATGCATTTGATCCGGCAGCAGATGAAGTTATCGATGCATTTGATCAGGCAGCAGATGAAGTTGATGAAGAAGCTGATCAGGCAGCAGATGAAGTAGTCGATGCATTTGATCAGGCAGCAGATGAAGTAGTCGATGCATTCGATCCGGCAACAGATGAAGTAGAGGATGAAGCTGATCCAGCAACAGATGAAGTAGAGGATGAAGCTAATCCGGCAACAGATGAAGTAGAGGATGAAGTTGATCAGGCAACAGATGAAGTAGTCGATGCATTTGATCAGGCAACAGATGAAGTAGAAGATGAAGCTGATCTGATAGCAGATGAAGTTATCGATGCATTTGATCCGGCAGCAGATGAAGTAGTCGATGCATTTGATCCGGCAGCAGATGAAGTAGTCGATGCATTTGATCCGGCAGCAGATGAAGTAGTCGATGCATTTGATCTAGCAACAGATGAAGTAGAGGATGAAGCTAATCCGGCAACAGATGAAGTAGAGGATGAAGCTGATCCAGCAACAGATGAAGTAGAGGATGAAGCTGATCCGATAGCAGATGAAGTTATCGATGCATTTGATCCGACAGCAGATGAAGTAGAAGATGAAGCAGATCCGGCAACAGATGAAGTTATCGATGCATTTGATCAGGCAGCCGATGAAGTAGAGGATGAAGCTGATCCGATAGCAGATGAAGTTATCGATGCATTTGATCCGACAGCAGATGAAGTAGAGGATGAAGTTGATCCGGTAGCAGATGAAGTAGAGGATGAAGCTGATCCGATAGCAGATGAAGTTATCGATGCATTCGATCCGGCAACAGATGAAGTAGAGGATGAAGCTAATCCGGCAGTAGATAAAGTAGAGGATGAAGCTGATCCAGCAACAGATGAAGTAGAGGATGAAGCTAATCCGTCAACAGATGAAGTAGAGGATGAAGCTGATCCGGCAACAGATGAAGTAGAAGATGAAGCAGATCCGGCAACAGATGAAGTAGAGGATGAAGCTAATCCGGCAACAGATGAAGTAGAGGATGAAGCTAATCCGGTAACAGATGAAGTAGAGGATGAAGTTGATCCGGCAGCAGATGAAGTAGAGGATGAAGTTGATCCGGTAGCCGATGAAGTAGTCGATGCATTTGATCCGGCAATAGATGAAGTAGTCGATGCATTTGATCCGGCAGCAGATAAAGTAGAGGATGAAGCTGATCCGATAGCAGATGAAGTAGTCGATGCATTTGATCAGGCAGCAGATGAAACTGACGATGCATTCGATCAGGCAGCAGATGAAGTAGTCGATGCATTCGATCAGGCAACAGATGAAGTTGATGAAGAAGTTGATCCGGTAGCAGATGAAGTAGAGGATGAAGTTGATCCGTCAACAGATGAAGTAGAGGATGAAGCTGATCCGGCAGCAGATGAAACTGACGATGCATTCGATCCGGCAACAGATGAAGTAGAGGATGAAGCTGATCCCGCAGCAGATGAAGTAGAGGATGAAGCAGATCCGGTAGCAGATGAAGTAGAAGATGAAGCTGATCCGATAGCCGATGAAGTAGAGGATGAAGCTAATCCGGTAACAGATGAAGTAGAGGATGAAGTTGGTTCGACAACAGATGAAGAAGAATTTGATTCAGTAACAGATATAAATGAAACAAGTAAAGAGTTTGAGATGCTATTAAACATGGTGGTGGCAACGACGGAGACTGTGTTGGCAGCTAATGATTCAGAAGGTAATAGAATGGTCCGATTTCAGGAAACCAATTTGGGGGACTTGGTGGCAGATTCGTATCGCAAAGCTTTAAATACCGATGTTGCCTTAATCAATGCTGGCCAAATTAAAGCCGACATAAATAAGGGAGATATAACATTTGGAAATATATTGGAAGTTCATCCTGCAGGGGACCAGGCAACAGCGGCGGTGGTATCAGGGCAAATGATTCTAGATGCATTGGAGATGGGTGCCAAAAATATACCGGCAGAAAGTAAAGGCTTTTTACAGGTATCTGGATTAAGCTATGCAATCGACTCAACAATTCCATCGGCAGTTCAAATGAATGATCAAGGGGAGTTTGTCTCTGTAGACGGAGTGTATCGAGTGAGAAATGTAATGATAGACGGAGAACCGCTGGACCTAAACAAAGATTATACAGTGGCATCGCAAAGTTATATGTTATCGTCATATGGAGAAGGAATGACAATGTTTAGAGAAGCTGTTTTGCTAGAAGATAAAGTAAAAGCGGCAGACGAAGTGTTGTTGAGTTATGTAGTAGATGAACTAGATAGTACGAACGCATATGATGATGTAAATGGCGAAGGGCGCATTGAAATTTTGGATGAAGCAACATTGCCAGTAGAAGAAATAGTAATCATAGCGCCGGCGAAGCCAGTAATATCAGAGCACCCGGCACCGGAAGGGGAAATCATAATTATAGCACCTCCAGTGGTGGATGAAGTTATTGTATCAGCAGATCCGGTGGTAGATGAAGTTATTGCACCAGCAGATCCAGTGGTAGATGAAGTTATTGTATCAGCAGATCCAGTGGTAGATGAAGTTATTGCACCAGCAGATCCGGTGGTGGATGAAGTGATTGCACCAGCAGATCCAGTGGTAGATGAAGTTATTGTACCAGCAGATCCAGTGGTGGATGAAGTTATTATACCAGCAGATCCAGTGGTGGATGAAGTGATTGTACCAGCAGATCCGGTGGTGGATGAAATTATTATACCAGCAGATCCAGTAGTAGATGAAGTTATTATACCAGCAGGTCTAGTGGTGGATGAAGTGATTGTACCAGCAGATCCAGTGGTAGATGAAGTTATTGCACCAGCAGATCCAGTGGTAGATGAAGTTATTGTACCAGCAGATCCAGTGGTGGATGAAGTTATTGTACCAGCAGATCCAGTGGTGGATGAAGTTATTGTACCAGCAGATCCGGTGGTGGATGAAGTTATTGCACCAGCAGATCCAGTGGTGGATGAAGTTATTGTACCAGCAGATCCGGTGGTGGATGAAGTGATTGTACCAGCAGATCCAGTGGTGGATGAAGTGATTGTACCAGCAGATCCAGTGGTAGATGAAGTTATTGTACCAGCAGATCCAGTGGTAGATGAAGTTATTGTACCAGCAGATCCAGTGGTGGATGAAGTGATTGTACCAGCAGGTCCAGTGGTGGATGAAGTGATTGTACCAGCAGATCCAGTGGTGGATGAAGTGATTGTACCAGCAGGTCCAGTGGTGGATGAAGTGATTGTACCAGCAGATCCAGTGGTGGATGAAGTGATTGTACCAGCAGATCCAGTGGTGGATGAAGTTATAGCACCAGCAGATCCAGTGGTGGATGAAGTGATTGTACCAGCAGATCCAGTGGTGGATGAAGTTATTGTACCAGCAGATCCAGTGGTGGATGAAGTTATAGCAGGTCCAGTGGTAAATGACAAGCTTGGAAACACATATATCGTAGGTGAAGATGAATCTTTGTGGGATATCGCTAAGAATGCCTACGGAGATCCGATGAAGTATCCAGAAATTTATGAATTGAATAAGGGAATAATTGACAATGAAAATTTGATTTACCCGGGGCAGATAATCTATATATATAAGGAAGGAAATGTAATAGAAGAAACTACAGAAGACGTTATAGAAGACGTTATAGAAGAAGTTACAGAAGAAGTTACAGAAGAAGTTACAGAAGACGTTATAGAAGAAACTACAGAAGAGGTTATAGAAGACGTTATAGAAGAAGTAAATAGCATTCCAGGAACATATATAGTGAAAGAAAATGAATCTCTATGGGATATTGCAAATAAAGTGTATGGCGATCCACTTAGATATGAAGAACTCTATGAGCTAAATAAAGATCTATTAAATGGAAAAAATTTAATTTATCCTGGGCAAGTAATATATGTATATAAAGATGGCGTTGAGATAGAAACCGAGGTAGAAACCGAGGTAGAAACCGAGATAGAAACCGAGATAGAAACCGAGATAGAAACCGAGATAGAAACCGAGGTAGAAACCGAGATAGAAACCGAGATAGAAACCGAGGTAGAAACCGAGATAGAAACCGAGATAGAAACCGAGATAGAAACCGAGATAGAAACCGAAATAGAAACCGAGATAGAAACCGAACTAGAAACCGAGACAAAAGAAATACCGGGCACATATATAGTAGAAGAAAATGATTCATTATGGGATATTGCAGCTAAAATTTATGGTGATCCATTAAGATATGAAGACATTTATGAGTTCAATAAAGAGATATTAAATGAGAGAGGAGAAATTTATCCTGGGCAAATGCTAAAATTGCCACAGTAAATTTCTTTAGGAAGAATAAGCAGTTAAACTGAGATTCTTCCTTATTTTTTGCTACTAGATTTTACTAGTTAACGAGAGAGGATGAGGTTTAAGATATGGATAAAAAAGGTACAATATTGGGATTGATGATGGCGACATGTATTGGTTTAACAGGATGTTTAGGAAATGCAGAAGATGAAATAACGGATACAGAGCATAACTTGGATATCTCAGATATAGCGGATTTTTCACTTAATAAATTTGAAACTGTTCCAACGATGAAGCCTCAAGTTATAGAAATTAAGAAAAGTGAGGATATAAGCGAGGATATAAGCGAGGATATAAAAGAAGATATAAAAGAAAGGGGTATAAATATACCAGAGCCCAATATTACGATACTAGGTCAAGAAGAAATAGGTACAACGGAAGCTAGAGTTGCAGGCGAAATAGTAGATGAACTAGAAATAGGTACAACGGAAGCCGGAGTTGCAAACGAAATAGTAGATGAACCAGAAATAGGTACAACAGAAGCCAGAGTTGCAGGCGAAATAGCAGATGAGCTAGAAATAGGTACAACGGAAGCCAGAGTTGCAAATGAAATAGCAGATGAACTAGAAATAGGTACAACGGAAGCCAGAGTTGCAAACGAAATAGCAGATGAACCAGAAATAGGTACAACAGAAGCCAGAGTTGCAGGCGAAATAGCAGATGAACTAGAAATAGGTACAACAGAAGCCAGAGTTGCAAACGAAATAGTAGATGAACTAGAAATAGGTACAACAGAAGCCAGAGTTGCAGGTGAAATAGCAGATGATCTAGAAATAGGTACAACAGAAGCCAGAGTTGCAAACGAAATAGCAGATGAACTAGAAATAGGTACAACGGAAGCCAGAGTTGCAGGCGAAATAGCAGATGAACTAGAAATAGGTACAACGGAAGCCAGAGTTGCAAACGAAATAGCAGATGAGCTAGAAATAGGTACAACGGAAGCCAGAGTTGTAGGCGAAATAGCAGATGATCTAGAAATAGGTACAACGGAAGCCAGAGTTGCAGGCGAAATAGTAGATGAACTAGAAATAGGTACAACAGAAGCCAGAGTTGTAGGTGATATAGCAGATGAACTAGAAATAGGTACAACAGAAGCCAGAGTTGCAGGCGAAATAGCAGATGAGCTAGAAATAGGTACAACAGAAGCCAGAGTTGCAGGCGAAATAGCAGATGAACCAGAAATAGGTACAACAGAAGCCAGAGTTGCAGGCGAAATAGTAGATGAACCAGAAATAGGTACAACAGAAGCCAGAGTTGTAGGCGAAATAGTAGATGAACTAGAAATAGGTACAACAGAAGCCAGAGTTGCAGGCGAAATAGCAGATGAGCTAGAAATAGGTACAACAGAAGCCAGAGTTGCAGGCGAAATAGCAGATGAGATAAAAATATTAGTAAGTAAAAAAGATGATATAGATATAATATCAATAATTCCAGAGCCAGATATAGTAATTGTAGGATTGGATGATGAACCGATTATAGAAATAGAAGATAAAAATATTGTTGAGTATTATACAGTCAAGGAAGGAGATTCGTTGTGGGATATAGCAAGTGAGAGATTGGGCGATAAGAACAGATATATGGAGCTTTATGAAAACAACAAAGATATACTAGAGGATCCAAATAAAATATTTTCAGGACAAATTTTGAGATTATTTAATTAAAGCGCATCCTAGAAAAAATAAGAAAGTATTGTAAATGTTTTTTTGAGATTCTTAAAAAAAAGAGGGTGCATTATAGCACCACCTTTTTTTTTTTTTTTTTGCCTAAAAATCGGAAGAAGTTTCAATATCTAATAATTGCACATTGGTAACTGGATCAAAAACTATAGGAGTAGTTTTTGATTGATCTTTTGGAACATTACTTTCGTGATGGGTCAATGTTTTTATTTAAAGCGCATCCTAGAAAAAATAAGAAAGTATTGTAAATGTTTTTTTGAGATTCTTAAAAAAAAGAGGGTGCATTATAGCACCACCTTTTTTTTTTTTTTTTTTTTTTTTTTTGTGCCTAAAAATCGGAAGAAGTTTCAATATCTAATAATTGCACATTGGTAACTGGATCAAAAACTATAGGAGTAGTTTTTGATTGATCTTTTGGAACATTACTTTCGTGATGGGTCAATGTTTTTATTTAAAGCGCATCCTAGAAAAAATAAGAAAGTATTGTAAATGTTTTTTTGAGATTCTTAAAAAAAAGAGGGTGCATTATAGCACCACCTTTTTTTTTTTTTTTTTTTGTGCCTAAAAATCGGAAGAAGTTTCAATATCTAATAATTGCACATTGGTAACTGGATCAAAAACTATAGGGGTAGTTTTTGATTGATCTTTTGGAACACTACTTTATTGATGGGTCAATGTTTTTATCTTATCGGAAATAACGGTATGAAGCGGTTTTGCAATTGGTTTTTCATATAACTTAAGCGGATGCGCATTGTGTATTAGAGGAATGAAGTGAAACGGGTGAGTTGTATATCCAACTAATACAATATTCTTATTCGATAAATTGGGTTCATCTAGGATAATAGCAACGGCCTCGATGTCGAATATGCTAAATCCACCCCCATCTAAATTTTCAAAATTTATTTGAAAAATGGTATGCCTTGAAAAATCGGGAACGTTAATAGGGCCCACCTTGACTGCCATTAATTTTTGGTTGCCCATTAGATAGCAGAGATAATCTGTATCGGGTATAGGCTTTAAATGTTTTACATAAATTCTAAGTTCTCCGAGAGTTGTTAGTCCCACTTGACCTTTTTCGATAGATGCAGTTCCAAAAACTGGTTTATGATTAGGGTGCATTATAGCACCACCTTTTTTTTTTTTTTTTTTTTTTGTGCCTAAAAATCGGAAGAAGTTTCAATATCTAATAATTGCACATTGGTAACTGGATCAAAAACTATAGGGGTAGTTTTTGATTGATCTTTTGGAACACTACTTTATTGATGGGTCAATGTTTTTATCTTATCGGAAATAACGGTATGAAGCGGTTTTGTAATTGGTTTTTCATATAACTTAAGCGGATGCGCATTGTGTATTAGAGGAATGAAGTGAAACGGGTGAGTTGTATATCCAACTAATACAATATTCTTATTCGATAAATTGGGTTCATCTAGGATAATAGCAACGGCCTCGATGTCGAATATGCTAAATCCACCCCCATCTAAATTTTCAAAATTTATTTGAAAAATGGTATGCCTTGAAAAATCGGGAACGTTAATAGGGCCCACCTTGACTGCCATTAATTTTTGGTTGCCCATTAGATAGCAGAGATAATCTGTATCGGGTATAGKCTTTAAATGTTTTACATAAATTCTAAGTTCTCCGAGAGTTGTTAGTCCYACYTGACCTTTTTCGATAGATGCAGTTCCCAAAACTGGTTTATGATTAGTAGAATATCCTGGGCTGTTTTCAATGAGGTTAATACAACTGTCTAAATGCATTATGTCTGCTCCTTTGCTGATAAAGATAATTCTAATAATAAGTATATGATTTTTTTTTTTATTTGGTGACAAAGTTAAAAGATAATGTAAAAAATATATAATTAGAGAAAGTAAGAAACTACAAGACTAAAAAATTTGTCAAGGGCTTGACATAGACAGGTTTGCACTTGTATAATTGCCTTAAAAATTTGAATAGGTTGGGATTAATGACAAATACTAAAACTACTCTTACAAAACCGCTCAAAAAAATTGAGGGAATGAATAAGTTTATCAATGAATTTAACAGAAATAAAACGGGAATTGTAGGTGGAATTATTGAGGCAGCAAAGGGACATTTGATATACACTTTGGCCGATTTTTTGGATACATGCCCTTTTGTAATTGCTAGCTCTGAAGAAGAAGCCGAAGTAGTAAAAGAAGACCTCGCGTTTTTATTTGGCAGTGAAAATGTAATATATTATCCAAGCAGAGATATTCTATTTTATAATGCGGATGTTCATAGTAATGAAATTGTTAAGCAACGAATAGAGGCGCTGGATGCTATCATAAAAAATAATGAAGCGATAATAGTAACGACAATTGACGCTCTGCTAAATCCACTTTCGCCAAAAGATGAATTTATAAGAGCTCAGATTGTAATAAAAATCGGAGATACTGTAGATTTACAGTCTATGAGTTACCAATTAATAGAAAATGGATATGAACGTGTTGGACGAGTAGAAGTGGTGGGGCAGTTTGCTATTAGAGGCGGAATAATGGACATTTTTTCTCCGGCAAATAATACACCAATTCGCATGGAATTGTGGGATACCGAAATAGATTCTATACGTAGATTTAGCCCGATAACGCAACGAACGATCGATAACATAGAAAGAGCTTACATTTATCCAAATCAGGAAATTATTATTCCTAGAGAAAAGTTGCTAAAAGCGATACCAATCATAGAAAAAGAGCTAAAAGCAACAATTGGGGTACTTAGAGAAAGTGGAGCAAAATCTGCGGCTAATAGAATCAAAGAGAATACAAACGAGGATATTGAATCTATAGTTAATGGACTAAATATAGAAACTCAGGTATTGTATGCGCCGTTTTGTGATATGGAAACAGCGTCATTATTCGATTATTTAGAATATAAAAAAACGATTTTTATAACGGACATAAAGAAATGCAAAGACAAATTACTAAGAGTGTTTTTAGAATATGAAGAGAGTGTAAAGAGCAGGTTAGAATATGGACATATGCTACCGAGCATGGTCAAATTTATATTTAATAGAGAAGAGATAATTGCAAAAGTATTTGAAAAAAACTACATTGGGTTTATGCCATTTTTAGCATCTGACGATATGGCAACAACCAAAAACATATTAGAAATTAGATTAAACGAAATTAATAGTAACTACAAAGGCTTAAAAATTTTTGAACAAGATCTAAAACAATATAAGGCCGAAGGTAAGGCAACTGTATTTTTGGCAGGTACAAAATCTAAAGCGGCGCACGTGGCCGAGATACTTGAGGAACAAAAGATATATACAGCATTAGGAGATTTAACTTATGACATTCAAAAAGGGCAAATTCTTATTGCAAGTGGATCGCTAAGTCATGGCTTTATATATGAGGATTTGGAGTTTGTAATATTAAGCGATAGAGAGTTATTTGGAAAAGATAGGAAAGTCTCAACCAAGAAAAAATACAAAGGCGCTAAAATAGAGAGCTTTATGGAGTTGGCAGAAGGCGACTATGTGGTCCATGAAAACCATGGCATAGGTATTTTTATAGGTATAGAAAAAATAGTAACAGAGGGTGTCGCCCGCGATAATCTAAAAATAAATTATGAAGGGGGAACATTATACGTAAATATAAATCAGATGGATCTAGTGCAAAAGTATGTGGGAAGCGAAGGTGCCGCTCCAAAATTAAATATGCTAGGAAACCCCGAATGGAAAAAAGCAAAATCGAAAGCAAGAAATTCGGTCAAAAATATAGCAAAAGAATTGATATTGCTATATAGCAAAAGGGAAAATTCGCGTGGCTTCGCATATGAAAAAGATTCGATATGGCAAACAGAGTTTGAGGAATCGTTTCCATATGAAGAAACATCAGACCAAATCGATGCAATACAAGCGGTAAAAACCGATATGGAAAGCGACAAAATAATGGACCGGCTAATTTTGGGAGATGTAGGATATGGCAAAACAGAAGTGGCCATCAGAGCTGCATTTAAGGCTATACTAAACCACAAGCAAGTGGCATACCTCGTGCCGACAACAGTTTTGGCTCAGCAGCATTTCGAAAGATTCCTAAAGAGAATGGAGTCGCAAGCAATATCAGTGGGGGTGCTCTCAAGATTTAGAACTCCAAAACAAATTAAGGAAACGCTTAAAGGCATAGAAAGCGGAATGATAGATATTGTAATAGGAACGCATCGTTTACTATCGAAGGATGTATTATTTAAGGATCTGGGGTTGCTAATTATAGACGAAGAGCAAAGATTTGGAGTGGCGCATAAAGAAAAGTTAAAGCAAATGAGAACAGAAGTAGATGCATTAACTCTTACGGCCACACCGATTCCCCGAACATTGCAGATGAGCCTAATAGGGATTAGAGATATGTCGGTAATAGAAGAAGCACCAAGCGAAAGGCGTGCCGTGCAAACATATGTATTAGAAGAGAGCGATGATTTTATAAAAGATGCCATAAACCGCGAAATCAATCGAGAAGGACAAGTGTACTTTTTATCAAAYCGGGTTCAAAATATAGTAGAAAAGGCGGCGCAACTTTCAAATATGGTGCCAAARGCAAAAGTAGCGTTGGCGCATGGGCAGATGAGCGTGCGAGAGCTAGAAGCCATAATGGAGCGGTTTGAAAATAAAGAAATCAACGTATTAGTTTGTACAACAATTATAGAAACTGGGCTAGATATAGCAAATGCCAACACTATAATTATAGTAGACGCCGATAAGATGGGATTGTCGCAGCTGTATCAATTGAGAGGGCGAGTGGGGCGAAGTGATAAGCAAGCGTACGCGTACCTGCTATATAAGCGAGACAARATACTCTCGGAGGTTGCGGAGAAAAGATTAAATGCTATAAAGCAGTTTACGCAGTTGGGGGCAGGCTTTAAGATTGCTATGCGAGATTTAGAAATTAGAGGAGCCGGAGATTTACTGGGCGCCAGTCAAAGCGGTCATATGGCCAAAATAGGGTATGAACTGTATTCCAAGATGCTTAGAGAAGCCATTTTAATAGAGCAAGGWGGAGGCATAGAGGAAGAAAAAATAGAAACTACTATAGAAATCAAAATTAATGCGTTTATCTCATCGAACTATATTAAAGATGAAATTCAGAAACTAGATATATATAAGAAGATAGCATCTATCAGAACAGAAGATGACTACCTAAATGTTATGGATGAAATTACAGATAGATACGGAGATCCGCCAACAACAGTACTAAATTTGTTAAATATTGCTATGATAAAGTCGAGCGCAAATTCGCAAAATATTTCATTAATATCACAAAATATTCACATGCTTATGCTAAAATTCACTCATGAAGTTGAAGGGAAGGTGCTGTCCCTGCTAGCTAATAAATATGGTAAGATTCTGCGCATAAATATAGATAAAGATATCAGATTATTTTTCAATACACAGGAAATTCCTCAAAAAGAATACCTAGACTTTGTTAAACAAATATTATGTGATATTAAAGAATATAAACAAAAAAGGGGACAATAATACGAATTTCGATAGGTGACCACAAAAAGGAGAAGATATTATGAAATTGACAAAAAAAATCGTAGCGATGGTATTAGCAGGTGTCTTATCAGTAGGAGCTTTAGCAGCATGTGCCGCATCAATGAAAGATAATGCCGATGATTCTAATGTTGCTGGTGAAGCGACAGGTGGCGCCTCCGAGTCTGCTTTTAATAATGGGGTGATGGGCGATGGAGTGACACTTGGAGTAAACGACTTAGTGGCAACAATAGATGATGTAAAAATCAATGAGTCCATCTATCGCGCATATCTATGGAGTGCGCAGTCTGCTTTCGAAATGCAATTGGGAATGGATATGGGTATAATGAAAGATATGGAGATAGAAGGCCAAACAATAGGCGAGATTGCAAAAGACAATGCACTCAAATCTGTTGCCCTTGCGATCATAACCAATAACAAAGCCGACGAAATGGATCTTAAATTAACTGCGGACGAATTGGCGCTCATCGAAGCGGACGCGTCAACATTTATAGATATCAACGGTGAAATTGCAAAGCTGCATGGATTTACAAAGCAAGATGTCATCGATCTACTAATAGGTGCCGAGCTATCCGACAAAGTTCAAAGGGCCTTAAGCGAAACTTATATGCCAGCAGAAGAAGAGATCAACGAAAGAGTAGAATTGGCAAAACCAAGCTATGAGAAAGTTACGGCTAGACATATTTTAATTGGTACAGTGGATGAGACTGGAGCCCCAGTAAGCGATGAAGTAAAGGCTGAGAAATTGGCTCTTGCAAATGAACTTTTGGATAGAATTAAAGCTGGAGAAGACATTGGTAAGYTGGCTGCTGAGTACTCAGAAGACCCTGGATCTAAAGCTACCAACGGCGAATATACGTTTGGGCGCGGTGAAATGGTACCAGAATTCGAAGCTGCAGCGTTTGACAATGCAGATGGTGCTATATGGGCAGAGCCGGTGGAAACATCATATGGATACCATATCGGTCAAACCATCGATCATATAGAAGCYGATGAAGATGCCATTCGAGATGAGTATATTGCTTATGCGCAAATGAATTTTGCCGGTGAAGAAATTATGTCGTTTGTAGAAGCCGCGAAAATTGATACCACCGATGCATATGAAAAAATTGATCTAATAACAAACGTCGCACCAGAGCAAGATTTTGAGCTTATGCCAGAAGATACAACAGCACACGACCACGACCACGATCATGCAGGAGCTAGCGTAACAGCTTCATCTGATAATGTAACTATCGCGGCAGATGATGTTGAAATCGCGAAAGAAGAAGTCGACTCAGATGATGTGGCAATCGCAAAAGAGGAAGTCGACTCAGATGATGTTGCAATCACAAAAGAGGAAGTCGACTCAGATGATGTYGCAATCACAAAAGAGGAAGTCGACTCAGAYGATGTTGCAAYCACAAAAGAGGAAGTCGACTCAGACGATGTTGCAATCACAAAAGAGGAAGTYGAMTCAGACGATGTTGYAATCACAAAAGAGGAAGTTGAATCAGACGATGTTGCAATCACAAAAGAAGCAGTTGCAGATGTTGTGCTCGCCGAAGAAACTGTTGCCTCTGAAAGTACTGCACCGATAGAAGATACAGTTAATAACTAAATAAGAATATCAAAAAATATTTCAAAGACTTTCTGGTATAGTCTACAGGAGGTCTTTTTTTAATACGGAGGAAAAAGTTATGAAGTTAAAAGTGGCGGCATTGGTAGTTGCAGGAACATTAATATTGGGATCTGCCATTGCGTATGGTACGATTGAAAATACAGTATTTAGCAGTGGAGCAATTGGTGAAGGTACAAAACTGGGTGAAGGTGAACTGGTTGCTACAATTAATGATGTTGCAGTAAATATGTCTATGTTTTGCGTATATTTATGGAGCGCGCAAAATAGCTTTGAGACAGAATATGGGCTAGACATATCATCAAAAGTGGACGGGCATAAGGTTTCAGATATTGCAAAGGAAAATGCCATTAATTCTATTGCAATGGCTATTATGGCCAATAATAAGGCAGCAGCATTGGGAATTACTTTAAGCGAAGAGCAAGTGAGATTGATCGAAAGAGATGCGCAAATTTTTATGAATAACAACGGAGAAGTGGCAAAAGCAAATAACTTTAARAAGCAAGATGTAATTGAGCTATTAACAGCGCTAGAAATTGTTGTGGATGTGCAAAACGCTATAGCGGAAGAATATACTCCGCCTGCCGAAGAAATTGCGACGAAAGTAGAACGCAACTTAGGCGCGTATCAAACAGTGACAGTAAAACACATTTTGCTTGCAAAAACCGACAAGGATGGCAACGAGCTGAGTGATAAAATAAAAGCAGAGAAATTGTCGTTGGCCAAAAATTTACTACAAAGAGTAAAAGATGGAGAAGATATTGGCAGATTGGCAGCTCAATACTCAGAAGATGCCACCGATGACGATGCGAAATATATTATCAGCCCTGGAGATATCGGAGGAAAACTTGAGAGAGTGGCATTTCAAACTGCAGATGGAGGCATATGGAATGAAGTTATAGAATCGCCATATGGATACCACGTGGGTAAAACGATTTCACATAATACATCGACAGCGGATCAACTGAGTAAAACTTATATCGCCACTGCCAAGAAGGTGTATGCGGCAGAGGTTGTAACGCAATTCGCTGGCCAAGCGACAGTCGAGCTAACAGACGCATATGATGCGATAGTGTTATGAAATAATTACCAATATAAAAACCATCTTGATAGCATAGCAACTAAATATATTGATACTGCTAAAACTAAAGCAGCAATTGTTATTAACAAATTAACATTTATAACAAAAAAGTGATACTTTATCAAAAAAAGTAAAAAAAAGGATTTGAAAACTCAATAATTGTGTAGTATAATTGGAATGGAAATAGGTTTATATATCATATAAAAAGGGAGATCAATTATGAAACTATCAAAAAAAATATTTGCGTTAACATTGGCAGGATCATTAACACTTGGAGCTGTTTCAATTTATGGAGATACAACAAAAGCAGTGAACGTTATAAATGAAGAAACAGATTCTGATGCGGTGGAAATAGAAGTGGAGATAGAAGTAGAAGACGCGACAGATGATGTAGTAGTAATAGCTGCACCCAAAAAAGCAAGTGCACTAGACGAAGAAGCGATAGTGATACTAGAAGACATCGCGGTAGTAATAGAAAATACAGACGCCACAGCTGAAGACGCAGTAGTAGTTGCACCAGAAAATACAGACGCCACAGCTGAAGACGCAGTAGTTGTTGCACCAGAAAATACAGACGCAACAGCTGAAGACGTAGTAGTAGTTGCATCAGAAAATACAGACGCCACAGCTGAAGACGCAGTAGTTGTTGCATCAGAAAATACAGACGCAACAGCTGAAGATGTAGTAGTTGTTGCACCAGAGAATACAGACGCCACAGCTGAAGACGTAGTAGTTGTTGCACCAGAAAATACAGATGCAACAGCTGAAGACGCATTAGTAGTTGCACCAGAAAATACAGACGCAACAGCTGAAGACGTAGTAGTTGTTGCACCAGAAAATACAGACGCAACAGCTGAAGACGTAGTAGTTGTTGCACCAGAAAATACAGATGCCAC
>NZ_ABEQ01000055.3 GCF_000171335.1 Candidatus Epulonipiscium viviparus | reverse complement strand
CTTTAATCTTCACGAATCAGGTTTTAATGTAATCGTGGGCTTATATGATGGAAGTCCTTCTTGGAAAAAAGCTGAAGATGCAGGATTAAAAGTTATGACTGCCAAAGACGCCGCCGCTGCCGCTGATTTAATCATGATTCTTGTAAATGATGAAAAACAACCTACGCTATATAAAGAAAGTATTGAACCCGGACTTACTGCGGGCAAAACTCTTGCATTCGCGCATGGTTTCAATATTCATTACAAGCAAATTGAGCCTCCAAAAGATGTCAATGTAATTATGATTGCTCCAAAAGGTCCTGGGCATACTGTTCGCAGTGAATACGAAGCTGGAAAAGGCGTACCTTGCCTAATCGCTGTATATCAAGACGCAACTGGAAACGCTAAGGACATAGCGCTGGCTTATGCTGCAGGTATTGGCGGAGCCAGAGCYGGTATTCTTGAAACTACTTTTAAAGAAGAAACTGAAACAGACTTATTTGGCGAACAAGCTGTTCTTTGCGGCGGTGTTTCCGAGCTTATGAAAGCCGGTTTTGAAACACTTGTTGAAGCAGGGTATCAGCCAGAAAGCGCATACTTTGAATGTGTTCACGAAATGAAACTTATCATCGACCTAGTAAACAAAGGCGGATTAAATTTTATGAGACATTCAATCTCTGACACTGCCGAATATGGCGACTACTCAATTGGTCAAAGAATTATCACCGATGAAACTAAGAAAGAAATGAAAAAAGTTCTCTCAGAAATACAAGATGGCACTTTTGCAAAAAATTGGATTGCAGAAAACAAGAACAACCGTCCAACATTTACTGATAGACGCAAAAAAGAACAAGAACTTCAGGTTGAAACCGTGGGTAAAGATCTCCGCGACCAAATGATTTGGAACTAACTGTAATGTTGGGTTAAAACTTATAGCATTTCCTATTTAACTTTAGGAGATGTTATAGCATTCAATGTTTTGGAGGTTATTATGATTAAGATATTTGATACAACATTACGCGATGGTGARCAAGCTCCTGGATATAGCATGAATTTGTCYGAAAAAATTGAAATGGCAGCTCAGCTTGAAAACTTGGGAGTTGATGTTATAGAAGCTGGTTTTGCGATCGCTTCTAAGGGTGATTTCACATCTGTTGCCGAAGTTGCCAARTTGATTAAAAATTCCGAGGTTGCTAGCCTTTCACGTGCGTTAAAAAAAGACATTGATGCTTCAGCAGAGGCGTTAAAGGGCGCTGCATTTCCTAGAATTCACACATTTATTGCAACTTCAGATATTCACATGCAATACAAACTTAAGAAAAACGAAGACCAGGTTATTGAAATTACAAGCGAAATGGTTCGGTATGCCAAGAAATTTTGCCAATCGGTAGAGTTTTCAGCTGAAGATGCCACTCGCTCTCGTCCAGAATTTTTATACAAAGTATTGGAGGCCGCAATAACAGCTGGTGCCACAGTTTTAAACATTCCAGATACTGTCGGCTATACATCTCCAGCAGAAATATATGATCTAATCGTAGGTGTACGCGAAAATGTACGTGGCATTGATAAAGTTGATATTTCCATACATTGCCATAATGATTTAGGCCTGGGAGTTGCAAACACTTTAAGTGCTCTAAAAGCCGGGGCAACGCAAATCGAATGTACCATCAACGGAATTGGCGAACGCGCCGGAAACGCTGCGTTAGAAGAAATTATAATGAATATAAAAACGCGTCCTGACATTTATCCATACGAAACCAAAATTAATACTAAAGAAATTTATCCTACTAGCAAATTACTTACCAACATTACAGGAGTTAAAGTGCAACCCAACAAAGCAATAGTTGGCGATAACGCATTTGCACATGAATCTGGCATTCATCAACACGGAATGCTTAGCAATAAGGCAACATACGAAATCATGACTCCTAAATCGATAGGGCTTGCAGATAAACGAATGGTATTAGGCAAACATTCTGGTCGACACGCATTTGTTGACAGATTAGACGAGCTGGGATTTCAATTGCCAGACGCAGAAATCGATACGCTTTTTGAAGGATTCAAATCTCTTGCCGATAAAAAGAAAAACATCACAGACCTTGATATACAAATGCTTGCTATGCGTCGAAATACCAAAATTCCTCAAACGTATAAGCTAGACAGATTTGTAATTAATTCTGGAAATACAATCACCACAACATCGAGTATGAAACTTATTTATACCAATCCTGCCACAAACAAAACTGAATTTTTAGAAGCGGTAATACCATCCTATGATGGGCCAATTGACGCATCATATAAGGCCATCGACTGCTTAGTGGGCAGCGCTTTTAGCTTAGAAGACTTCTTAATTTCTGCAGTAACAGGTGGCACAGATGCTTTTGGTGAAGTTTATGTAAAAATCAAAAATAACAAAGGTAATATTTATAATGGATACGGCATAAGCGTGGATATTGTGGAAGCGAGTATCTTAGCTTATATTTCTGCTATTAATAATATGGTTTATGAAGAAAATCGATAAGCTGGGGTCACACCTAGCTTTTTGTTGCGATAGGAGCTTATTTATGAAAATGACAATGACACAAAAAATTTTAGCAGCACACGCTGGATTAGAATATGTTGAAGCGGGGCAACTTATTGAAGCCGATTTAGATTTGGTATTGGGCAACGATATAACCACCCCCGTTGCTATCACGGAGTTTAATAAAATCGGAATCACTGAGGTATTTGATAAAAACAAAGTTGTAATAGTACCCGATCATTTTGCGCCTGCCAAAGACATTCAAGCTGCCACACAATGTAAATGCGTGCGAGAATTTGCCAATGATAAAAACATTACAAACTATTTTGAAGTTGGAGAAATGGGTATCGAGCATGCTCTTATTCCAGAAAAAGGTCTTGTAGTCCCTGGAGATGCAGTAATCGGCGCAGACTCTCACACCTGCACTTATGGCGCATTGGGCGCATTCTCCACTGGCGTTGGAAGCACTGATATGGCAGCCGGAATGGCAACTGGAAAAGCTTGGTTCAAAGTACCTTCTGCAATAAAATTTAATCTCATCAACCAACCCACAAAATATGTTTCTGGAAAAGATATCATTCTTCATATTATCGGGATGATTGGCGTTGATGGCGCATTGTACAAGTCTATGGAGTTTGTTGGGGACGGCATTCAGCATTTATCTATGGATTCTAGATTCACCATGGCGAACATGGCGATCGAAGCCGGTGCCAAAAACGGAATTTTCGAAGTTGATTTTATTACTCGAGAATATCTAAAAGGCAGAACCGATCGCGAATATATCGTCTATACTTCAGATGCAGATGCAATTTACGACGAAGTGATTACTATCGATTTAAGCAAAGTGCGCCCGACAGTATCTTGTCCTCACTCTCCAGATAATACCAARACTTTGGACGAGCTTCCCGAAATTAAAATCGATCAAGTTGTAATTGGTTCTTGTACAAATGGACGTCTCGAAGACTTAAGAATGGCTTCGGACATATTAAAAGGAAAGAAAGTTGCCAAGGGAGTTCGCGCAATCGTTTTTCCTGGCACTCAACAAATATATCTTGATGCGTTAGCCGAAGGAATCGTTACCAATCTTGTAAAAGCTGGTTGCGTAATGAGCACTCCTACTTGCGGCCCTTGTCTTGGCGGACATATGGGAATTTTAGCCAAAGGCGAAAAAGCTGTTAGTACTACCAATCGCAACTTTGTTGGCAGAATGGGACATATCGAATCTGAAGTATATTTGGCTAGCCCAGCTGTCGCAGCCGCTTCTGCAATCACTGGCTATATCACAAATCCAGAAAAAATTGATGCGTAATTCGCAATTGAAGGAGAAGAAACTATGATATTCAAATATGGTGACAATGTCGACACCGACGTAATTATTCCTGCTAGATATCTTGCAACATCAGACCCTAACGAGTTAAAAAAATATTGCATGCTTGATATTGACGAAACCTTTCACGAAAAAGTTCAAGTAGGCGACATAATCGTCGCAGGCAAAAATTTTGGATGTGGCTCTTCGCGTGAGCATGCACCGCTTGCCATAAAAGCTAGTGGAATCAAGTGTGTTATYGCAAAAAGCTTTGCTAGAATCTTCTATAGAAATGCCATCAACATTGGCCTAGCAATTCTGGAATGCGAAGAAGCTGCTGATAAAATCGATCTAAATGACGAAATTGCAATAGATTTTGCCACTGGAGAGATCAAAAATCTTACTAAAAATGAAATTTATAAAGCAGGCGCATTCCCCGAATTTATGCAAAAAATTATGGCTGCAGATGGATTAGTGGGATATGTTAAAAGTAAATCTAATTAGGAGGACAAAATGACAAAGCGAATTGTAATYTTACCTGGAGAYGGAATTGGTCCCGAAATAGTTATGCAAGCCGTTATGGTATTGCATGAGATTGGCGACAAATTCAACCACGGATTTATTATTGATGAACAAATGATTGGAGAAGTGGCATTAGATGCCGAGGGCTGCTCGCTTCCAGACAAAACTATTGCAAAGTGCAAGCAAGCAGATGCCGTATTGTTGGGAGCTGTGGGAGGTGACCCCAATATAAATCGCTGGAAAAATCATCCAACAGGTGATAGACCAGAAAAGGGATTGCTCAAAATCCGCAAAGAACTCAATTTATTCTCTAATCTTAGACCTGCGATTTTGTACTCAGAGCTCAAAGATGCCTCTCCTTTAAAGGCAGAAATTATTGGTGACAATTTGGACGTTATGATTGTTAGAGAATTAACTAGCGGAATCTACTTTGGCAAAAAATCTCGAGTAACCGATGCTGAAAATGACGAAGAAACCTACGCTACCGACGAACTTTTTTATAGCAAAAAGGAAATTCGACGCATTTTGAAAACTGGCTTCGAAATTGCGACGAAACGCAATAACAATGTTGTAGTTGTGGATAAAGCAAATGTTTTAGAATCATCCAAGCTTTGGCGTGAAGTTACAGCTGAGGTTGCCAACGACTTTCCTTCAGTCACTTATAGCCATATGTACGTTGACAATGCCGCAATGCAGTTGGTTGTAAATCCCAAGCAGTTCGATGTTATCATTACAACCAATATGTTCGGAGATATATTGTCCGACGAAGCTAGTATGATTACTGGATCGATTGGAATGCTTCCTTCTGCCAGTCTTGGCGAAACCACATTGGGCTTATACGAGCCAAGCCATGGCAGCGCTCCAGATATTGCTGGTGAGGACATCGCAAACCCTATTGCAACAATTTTATCGGTTGCCATGATGTTCAGATATTCATTTTCCATGGAAGCCGAAGCTGCTGCTATCGAAGCTGCAGTCGGAAAAGTGCTTGCTGATGGATATCGCACCAAAGATATTTATACTGATGGATTTAAATTGGTCGGGACTTCCCAAATGGGAGAATTAATTTGCGAAAGGATTGTTAATAATGGCTGATAGAATTATTTATATTGATGGAGAATATTTAAACGAAAACGATGCCAAAATATCTGTATTTGATCACGGCGTGCTTTATGGCGATGGCATCTTCGAAGGGATTAGAGCTTATAATGGACGAATTTTTAAGGGCAAGGAGCACATCGACAGATTATTTTCTGCAGCCAAAGCAATTATGCTAGAGATTCCTCTGACCAAAGAAGAAGTTGCACAAATGCTTGTCGAGACTTGTAAGCGCAACAATTTGACTGATGGCTATATCAGATTGGTTGTTACCAGAGGCAAAGGAGACCTAGGGCTTAGTCCTACTAAATGTACTGTTGCGACCGTCTTTTGTATTGCTGCAAACATTACGCTTTATCCAGAAGAAATGTACGAGAAGGGTATGCCTATAATCACCGCATCGCAACGCAGAAACAAGGCTACTATCATCGATCCTCAAATTAAATCTCTCAATTACTTGAACAATATCCTAGCGAAAATTCAGGCCAATCAAGCCGGAGTTCCCGAGGCATTGATGCTAACTCACGATGGAATCGTCGCAGAATGTACTGGCGATAACATTTTCATTATTAAAGAAGGAATAATTTTTACTCCTCCTATTCATGTTGGAATTTTGGATGGAATTACTAGAAATACTGTTATCAAACTGGCAAGGGATTTGGGATATGACGTGCAAGAGAAAGAGTTCACTCAATATAATTTATACAATGCAGACGAATGCTTTTTGACCGGCACTGCTGCAGAAGTTATTGCTGTTACTAGCGTAGATGAGCGAATAATTGGAGCTGGAATTTGCGGCCCTATAACCAAAAAACTTCTTGCCGCTTTTCAAGCACATACCAAAATTGATGGTATAGAAATTAAATAATCAAAAATAGCTCGAACTGCAGGGGCAACTCTCAGTTCGGCACATAAAGGAGAATACACAATAATGAAAAGTAATTCAGTAAAAAAAGGAATTGCGCGAGCTCCTCATCGATCTTTACTTAAGGCTATGGGCTACACCGATGAAGAAATATGCAGACCCTTTATAGGAATTGTAAGTGCCAAAAGCGAGATAGTTCCTGGACACACGCATCTAGACCAAATTACAGAGGCAGTAAAAGCTGGAGTTCGAATTGCTGGAGGCACACCTATCGAAGTACCAGCTATTGGCGTATGCGACGGCATTGCTATGGGGCATGCTGGAATGAAGTATTCACTTGTAACCCGTGAGTTAATTGCAGATTCTATTGAATGCATGGCAATGGCACATGGATTTGATGCGTTAGTGCTTGTTCCCAATTGCGACAAAATTGTTCCTGGAATGTTAATGGGTGCTGCAAGATTAAATTTACCTACAGTAGTTGTAAGCGGCGGCCCAATGCTTGCAGGAAAAATTGGTGACAAAAAAGTCAGCCTTTCGTTGATATTTGAAGCAGTTGGTCAGGTGCAAGCTGGCAAAATGACAGAAGCCGAACTTTCTGAATATGAAGAAAAAACTTGTCCTACCTGCGGATCATGCTCGGGTATGTTTACYGCAAACAGTATGAACTGCATGACCGAAGTGTTAGGAATCGCTCTCCCAGGCAATGGTAGCATTCCAGCAGTATACTCAGAAAGAATTCGACTTGCAAAATATACTGGTATGGCCGTTATGAAAATGTTAGAGAAAAATATTTGCATCAGAGATATATTAAATAAGGAAGCTTTTTTGAACGCATTAACTGTTGACATGGCTCTTGGATGCAGTACCAATACTATGTTACACCTCCCAGCAATCGCACATGAATCTGGTGTAGAAATTGATCTCGATATTGCAAACGGAATTTCTAATAATACTCCAAATTTATGCAAACTTGCTCCTGCTGGACATCATCATATGGAAGATTTATATTCTGCCGGTGGTGTGATGGCTGTTATGAAAGAACTCAGTCACAAAAATTTATTAAATGAGGATATAATTACCGTCACTGGCGAAAACTTAAGAAGTAACCTCTCTGTTGCAGAAAATAAAGATACTACTGTAATTAGACCTGTTGATGCTCCATATTCGAAAACTGGCGGAATTGCTGTATTGAAAGGYAATTTAGCACCAAATGGATGCGTTGTTAAGCGCTCGGCCGTTGCACCCGAAATGCTTAAACATAGTGGTCCTGCAAAAGTTTATAACAGCGAGGAAGATGCCTCTTTGGCAATTGCAAACGGTAAAATTTCCAAAGGCGATGTACTTGTAATCAGATACGAAGGTCCCAAAGGCGGCCCTGGAATGCGAGAGATGTTATCTCCAACCGCCACACTTGCTGGAATGGGCTTGGATAAAGATGTTGCGCTCATTACAGACGGACGTTTTTCGGGCGCAACGCGTGGGGCTTCTATTGGACATGTTTCCCCAGAAGCAGCAGAAGGCGGGCTCATTGCTATCGTTGAAGATGGCGACATCATTAGCATCGATATGAATGCCTGCACAATTTGTCTCAATGTTGCAGAAGCAGACATAGCAACTAGATATAAAAATTTGATTCACCCAGAGCCTAAGGTGAAAACTGGTTACCTTGCACGATACGCTAAACTCGTTACGTCTGCAAGCACTGGAGCAGTATTTAARTAARGAATACTACATTTCGCATTCCCGTTTATCAACTCAATTACCCAACCTATGCAATTAGTCAATAAACTAAATATTTAACAATCTAAGGAGGAACAATACGTGAAATTAAGTGGTTCACAGATTTTAATTGAATGTTTAAAAGAACAAAACGTTGATACTGTTTTTGGATATCCTGGAGGAGCAGTGATCGAAATTTATGACGAAATTTATAAAGCTAGCGATTATATTAAGCATATATTAACAGCGCACGAACAAGCGGCGGCTCATGCGGCAGATGCTTATGCTAGAGTTTCTGGCAAAGTTGGCGTTTGTATCGCAACATCGGGTCCGGGCGCAACCAACCTCGTTACCGGTATTGCAACAGCATATATGGACTCTATTCCGATGATTGCAATTACGGGAAATGTCGGTGTTCCATTACTTGGAAAAGATTCATTTCAAGAAATCGATATTGCTGGTGTAACTAGAAGTATTACAAAGCATAACTATATTGTTAAACGAGTAGAAGACTTAGCAGATACTATTCGTGAGGCATTTTTAATCGCTAAAAGTGGGCGCCCTGGTCCAGTATTAATTGATATTCCTAAAGACGTTACCATTAAAACAACTGATTTTGAACCATTGCAAAATATTAATGACTTTTTTTCAAACTCAGTAATAGAATATGACTTCTTTTCTACTCAAGATATTTCTACTGCGGCAAAGCTCATTAATGAAAGCAAAAGACCATTTTTATATATAGGTGGCGGAGTAATTATAAGTGGTGCGGAAAAAGAGTTACTTGACTTTGCAGAAAAAATCGATGCACCTGTTTCCAACTCACTCATGGGCGCTGGTGGATTTCCTCAAAACCATCCGCTTTCTACAGGGCTTGTTGGAATGCATGGMGGAGTTGCTTCAAATGAAGGCATCATGAATTGTGATTTATTAATTGCGATAGGAGCCAGATTTAGTGATAGAGTAACTAGTAGCATTAAAGACTTTGCCAAAAACGCTAAAATTATTCATATTGACATTGATCCTGCTGAAATTGATAAAAACGTAAATGTAACATTGAGTGTAATCGGCGATGCAAAAGTTATTTTGACTGCTTTAAATCAGGCAGTTGAAATCAAAAAGCATTCTGAATGGGTTAACACAATTGAAAACTGGAAAATTAAGCATACTATCAATCACTCTATTAGCGGATTATTAGATGCAAAACAGATCATAGAATCCATTGATATTCTTACCAAAGGTAACGCAATTATTACGACTGAAGTTGGTCAACACCAAATGTGGGCAGCACAATTTTATTGCTATAAAGAACCTCGCACATTTATAAGTTCTGGCGGATTAGGAACCATGGGGTTTGGCACAGGTGCTAGCATAGGGGCATCCTTTGCCGCTCCTAATAAGAAAATTATTCAAATTGCTGGAGATGGCTCTTTTAGAATGAACTCCAATGAGTTATCAACTATCCACTACTATAATTTACCTATTATAATAGTGATTCTTAATAATAGCGTACTTGGAATGGTTCGACAATGGCAAAATCTTTTTTATGCGCAACGATATTCTCAAACAGTTTTAGATCGTGGTCCTGATTTTGTAAAACTTGCAGAAGCGTATGCTATAGATGGATATAGGGCAACCACCATAGAGGAATTTAACGAAGCATTCTCAAAAGCTGTTGCTCAAAATAAACCTGCCGTTATCGACTGTATCATAGACAAAGACGATAAAGTTTTACCTATGGTTGCACCCGGCGCTCCAACTAATCAATTAATTATAGAATAACTATTGCTTTTTGTAATAATATGTGTTATATTTTTTTATATTTCATTAATGGAGGTTACTATCATGGAACCAAATAAGATTAACAAAAATTGTGTATGTAAAAATTTAAACTGTCCTCGTCATGGTAATTGCAAAACATGTCAAGAACACCATAAAGGTGGACTCACTTCTTGTAAAAAAACTAGTAGCAAATAATTGTTTAATATATATATCTAGGGGATGACTTCGGTTGTCCCTTTTATTATGCACTTAAAAAGGCCACAGGCAATTGCCCATGACCCTCCCACAAAGTGATTCTTGTTATCTTGAATAAAACTCTATTATAAGCTGTTCATTAATTTCGATTGGTAGCTCTTCTCTAGTTGGTTTTCTTATAATAGTACCAGTAAGGTTATCAATATCCATTTCCAGATAAGGAAGCGCAAAATTATTACCTGCCATATTCTCAGCAAATATTTTGCTTTCACGAGATTTTTCTTTCAGTGTAATAGTATCTCCTTCTTTTAATGCATATGAAGGTCTATCTACCTTCTGACCATTTATTAAAAAATGACCATGATTTACCATCTGTCTTGCTTGTCTAGTTGAACGAGCAAATCCCATTCTATATACAATATTGTCAAGACGCATCTCAAGCGACGTAAGAATAATTGGACCTGGATTACTTCCCGCGCGAAATGCCTTTTCTACGTATCTCACGAATTGTTTCTCCAGAACTCCGTAATATGAACGAAGTCTTTGCTTCTCTAAAAGCTGTACTCCGTACTCGGATAATTTTCTTGCATCTCTGCTTGTTCCCTGTTTTGCTCTGTCCATCGCTTTAGGGTGGCCTACTACGTTTACTCCAAGGCTTCGGCACATCTTAAAACGAGGACCCATCATTTTTGCCATATGAGTCTCCTTTAAAAAAAATTAAGCTTTCATTAAGCTTGCTCAGGATTTAATATAGCATAGATTATAAATTTTAGAAAGGAACAATAGTACAAAAAATTTAAAAATAGCATTTTAACCTAATAATTGCACTTTTTGCACTTTTAAATTAGTATTTTTTACCATAGTTTTTTGACAAAATAGTTTTTAAAAATTATACTACGTTTTAAAAACTCATTTCATTTAATTATATTAATTCCAAAACAATAACTTCTTAATAATTTATTTTAAGTCATTGACAAATATTGGCTAAATTGTTAAAATATGAGAAAACGACTACATATATTTTGAAAGGAGGCTTTAAATGAAATGTCCCAAATGTAATAGTATAACTGGTTTTTGTGAAGAAGTAGATTTACGTCTTGGAGAAGTAATTGGATATCATTGTACTGTTTGTGGATATAATACTGAACACGACACTGAACAAGTTCAAATTCGCATAAATACAGAAGTTTCAAAAAAATAACTTTGCAAACTCTAAAGTATATCCTAGAATTTGCTATGGTATGCTTGTTTTTTTTATCACATTCTGGTTATAATAACCGAGATAAAATATAAATAATAAGACAACTTTGATTCCTAAAATAAGAGGTGCAATTTTGAACAGACTTAATAAATCAAACAATAAATTAACTATTATAACCTTATTTTTAATTTTTGTTTTAATTATTTTATTTTCACATGAATTAACTATAGCTACTACTTTTTCTAATACCACTATCGAAAAAAGAAAAACCAATTTAGAGCAAAACATTACAAATCTTACAGAACAAAATAGACAAATTTTAAATCATATAATTTCGCTAAATATTGAAATTGAAGAATTAGACAAAAAAGAATCAGTCAAAACAAATACTTCTGCACCCGAAAAAATAATCCCTCCAAATACTAAAATGGCCTATCTCACTTTTGATGACGGACCTAGTAATAATACTATAAAAATTTTAGATATTCTTCAACAGCATAATATAAAAGCAACTTTTTTTGTTGTTGGGATTCCTGAAAGGGTTAGCACATACCAAAGAATTGTAGATGAAGGCCATACTTTAGCTCTTCATTCATACTCTCATGAATATAACAATATTTACAAAAATACACAGTCATTCTTAGCTGATATTGATAAATTAAACTCTCTTATTGTCAATTCTACTGGATATACACCAGACATCTTGCGTTTTCCTGGCGGTTCTAATAACACTATCAGTCACAGATATGGTGGTCCTGATATTATGGTAGATATCATAAACGCCTCTCTAGATCGCGAATATGTTTATTTTGATTGGAATGTAGATTCTATGGATGCCGCTAAAGCCCTACAAGATAAAGATGTTATTGTAAATTCTGTAATAAATCAATCCTCAATACTTAAACAAGCAATAATTTTAATGCATGATTCTCCTTCTAAAACTTCTACTCCAGATGCTTTACCTGAAATAATCACAGGTCTTAAAAATCTCGGTTTCCAATTTGATAAAATTACTAGTTCAACTCCCGTCATTCAATTTCCTGTAGCAGGTATAAAATAAATCTTTTTTACTAAAACTATAGTTAGCATATTTTTTGTAGAGAGGGAGAGCTATGATGAACCAATATGAATGTGATCTTTGTGGTTATGATTTGACTCCAATAGAAAGCTTTGCCAACCGAGCTGACTATCTTGGTTATGCATCTTCTGGATTAAACAATTATTCCGAAATATATCCTATATCACTAGCCTATGCATCAAATAATATTAATAGTGTAGAATGTCCAAACTGCGGGCGTTTAGGATGTTGGATTAAAGAATGAACACTGGGGATAAGCCGCTTAAAAATGCTTATCCCTATCTTTTTTTGTAAAAACATTGTAAAGTATTCTTTAAATTGACATTTCTAGCATATATTATACAAAGGATAATTTTTTTGGAGGTGGCACATAATGGAAATACCAATTAATGCAATAGGCTTTTCAGAAATTACAGAGCAAAAGCATTTAAATAAACTTGTTGAAGCAACACTCAAAAACCCGACATATCAAAGTATGGCGGTTGATAAAAATAAGGTACAAATTGCTGAATATAGGAAAAAAGTTGCACCTCACACATATATACTAGTACGTGTAAGTGTGGAAGAAGACTTAAAAGAAACTACTCGTTTTAATGTTGAAGAATGTGAAGCATATGTTGAATCAACTATCAAATCCGATTTTGAAGAAATAGAAGTAGAATGTATTGACGGCACGTTATATTACGTAATTTGTGAAGAGAAAAACACTTCTATGCAAGTCATTTTTTGGATGCAAAACTTAGTTGAGTACCTCAATGGAAAACAAAATGGTAAAACAATTATAGGAGCTAGTGTTCTTGGCATTGCTCTCGAGGGAACCATTGTTTTACCTATCTTAAAGGATGAAGATGAAATTGCTTTTGAAAATGAAGAGCGCGAAAAATTGCGTGAAATTGTTGAGCGAATTAAAGATGGTGATAGAGAAGCCGAAGAAATACTGGAAGAAGAAGAACGCGAACTTGATGAACAGCTTATGCAAAGACTCAAAGAAGAAGATTTTCTAAGTATCATGAGTGGATACTTTATTCCTCTTAGTTTTGATGAATCAATGTATGCTGTATTAGGGGATATCGTTGAAATTAAAGAGCGCAAAAATGAACAAACTAATGAAACCATGTATGTATTTAAACTTGATATAAATAGTATGTTTGTTGAAGTTATTATTAATAAGAAAACTCTAATTGGTATGCCTTTTGTCGGGATGCGATTTGTTGGCAGTTGCTGGCTCCAAGGGCAAGTCATTATGGAATAGAAAGGACTCTTTTTCTGAGTTCTTTTTTTTATGTTATAAATGTCATTTTATACCATTAAAATACATATAATTTTCATATCACTATAATGTAAGGAGAAATTTTATGAAATTATTTAAAAAAATTATGCTAATTACCTGTTCCATGCTATTTATGATTCCTGCTGCAGCCAAAGCAGATACCAATCTACCTGCAGATGTTCAAGCCGCAAAAGCAGCTTACGATACCTTTGGTGCTTTAATAGAAAAGTATGATGCTTGGATTATTAAGCAAGTTAATGATCAAGAAGAACGAATCAAAACGCTTAAGTTTCCAGTAACCCCTTTTACATTAGCAGATGACGAAACCGTAGAAATCACAATTCCTTCAGATCTTTTTAGAGTTATGTCCACATTTGATCGAATCAATATTTATGGTTCTGGTTTTAAGAGTACAGATTTTATAGAAGGAATCTCTCCCACTAAAGGCAATATGGGATCTGTTTCATCTCCTTGGATTGCAGATAATCACTATCAAATTAGAACAACAACCTTTACAACTGACCATATTGCAGAGCTCGCACGTGGAGATGAAGCTTATTCTGGATACAAACTTTTGCTTACCGGCCCTATGTATGTTAAATCTATCGACTTTTCCTCTGAAAATGGTGTCTCAATGACTATGGATACCACCGCTTGGGAAGTTTTAGGTGGCGACAAAGAAATTTTAGACGACATTGCAGTTACAGTTGATGCCACTAGCAGGCTTAGCATAGCTGGAATTACCACCTTTGAAGAAGACAAATTTAAACGCCATGCAGGAAACTTGACCGGGGGAGATACCTATAAAACTGCAGAATATTATACTTCTAAAAACTATCTACCCGGAAGACAAATTTACAAATTTGGTCCTGCATTAGAAATTGGTTACAACCCTGCCTTGCCAAAACTAAAAGAAGATCCCAACAAACCTGGATACGCTACATATGAAATTTTGGATCACCATTTCGCAAACAACGCATCTGATATACAACATTTCGATGCGCTATTCGGAAAAGATCTCGAGTATGTATTATGCTTTGACAATTGGCCTAGTTGGTATGTTGAAGGTCCTGATGTTGGCCGCGGCACTCCCGCAGTAGAACATTTCGATGCCGCAGCAGATCTTGTTGCCAAATATATCGCATCATATGATAAGCACTTTGACGGACGCGGTCCTACCTGGGTCGAAGTTAAAAATGAATCTACCATCTTAAGCGAATGGTCTCATCATGACAATCCTGATCCATATTATGGTTGGCAGGTTCTTGCTGATTTCCATAATAAAGTTGCAGATGCGGTCAAAGCCGAAAGCCCTGATGTATTAGTCGGAGGCCCCACTGCTGCTTGGATGGCATTAGACCACGCAAACTTTGATCAGGCTAAAAAAAATCTAGACTTTATGAGTGCYACRGCRCAACAYTTAGACTTTTATTCGTATCACTTCTATGAAAGCAAGGATCTTATTTTGCATGATACTGTTGGCAATTATGTTGGATATTTAACAGGACGTTTAGAAGCTGATTTAGATTTGTTACAAAATTATATGATTAACAACAACATTGTTAAACCTTTAGTCATTTCAGAAACTGGTACCCTTCATAACGGTTTTACCGACCCCGATTATTGGATTATACTTAAAAATTACAACGGCTATATGGTTAGGTATATGAATCGCGCCAATGAATTTGACATGGTTGTTCCATTTATYCTTCCTGCAATRTGGTGGGATAAAGAATCCCCCGAAGCCTTATGGGCATACGGTCCCAACGGCAAACTAATTCCTACCGCCGAGGAAGGACTTACTCCTATTCATTACTTCTTAGAAATGTGGGACGAATACACCGGTGACTTATTACCTGCAGCCACAAATGATGTTAACAACAATATTTATGTTCATAGCACACAGAATGACAATGTAATTTATGTTGCAGTCACAAACATGAATGCGCAACGTGCTAATATCGACTTAAATATATTACTCGATGGGCAAACTGTTGAAAAAATCGAACGCACCACAACATATCTTGACATGGGCAAACTATATTTTGTAGATAATGAACCTATCGATAGCCTCAAAGATATTTTTATGCACGTCGAAGAAACCAGTATATTCAAAATTACACTTGATCACGCTCCCAACACCACAACAACTATTACAAAAAATACTTACTATGGTGATACTATTTTACAAGATACCGGATCTCCTGCTACCTTCGTAATACCTCTTCCAACTGCARATATACAATCCAGCGTATTGCGCGTATCTTTAGGTCGTGATGATGGCTTTAAAGTTCCTCTCAATGTCAGTATTAATGGATATGCTTTCGAGGAATATGATCTATCTTTCACAGACAAAAATGATAGATATTTTGGATATGTTGATTTTACCGTACCTTCTAATATTTTAAAAGCTACCAATGAAATCACTGTTTCCGTTGATCAATCTGGTGGCAAAATTTCTACAGTTGCATTAATTAATATGGAAAAATAAGCCAAATAAATTTAAAAGGAGTTTATAATGAAATTACTAAAAAAAGCCATGATTATAGCCAGTACATTATTCTTTGCATTTCCTATTAGYGCTGCCGAAATCGCTGCTAACTTGCCCGATTATGTAGYCAATGAAAACGCAGCGTACGAAACTCTCGATACCGTCATCGAAAAATATGAAACTAAAACGCTGGTTCAAGTTAATGACCATGAAGTACGAATCCAGAATATTACCGTTCCCATCGAACCTTTTACATTGGCAGCCAATGAAACCAAAGAAATCGAAATCCCCGCAGATCTTGCGAGAATTATGTTTATATTTAGCCGCCTAGATGCATATGGTTCTGGATTTAAAAATAAGTATATTGAAGGCATTTCACCTCACGTTGGCAACACTGGCAAAGTTGCTGATCAATGGATTGGTGATACTAATTATCAGGTCAAAACTAATAGCTTTGCTATAAATCATACAAAAGAGCTCTCACGGGGCGATCAAGCATACAGTGGCTACAAATTAAAATTTACCGGACCAGTAGTCGTCGATTCCCTCAAATTGGTTGAGCCCAACGGAGCTTCTATGACTATGGATACCCGAGCTTGGGAAGTACTTGGCGGTGATGCTCCAATTCTCGATGACATCATCGTTACTGTCGATGCTACAAATCGCCTAAGCATAGAAGGCATTACAGAGTTTGAAAACCGCAAGTTCAAAACGTTATACGCATATCCAATAGGTCACCCCCATGGCTATACTGTTGCAGAATATTTTACACCAAAAGATTTTATGCCTGGACGCCAGATTTTTAAATTTGGACCATCACTTGAAACAGGATACGATTCCTCCATTCCCAAATTAACTGAAGATGCTTCAAAACCCGGCTATGCAGACTACAGCATATTCCCAGAATTATTTTCCAATGGTGCATCGGAGATTGCGGTGTTCGATAAGCTATATCCTACCGACCTTGAATACGTTGTATGCTTTGACAACTGGCCAAGCTGGACTGTCGAAGGAATCAATAATGGCAAAGGAACTCCTGCAGAACAGCATTTCGCCGCCGCTGCCGATCTAGCCGCAAAATATATTACTGCCCACGACGCAGAATTAGAAGGCCGTGGACCAACATGGATCGAAGTTAAGAACGAATCCGATATCACTAGCGAATGGTCTCACCACGCAACTTCAGACAACGGCTGGGAGCTACTAGCAGAATTTCATAACATAACTGCAGATGCTATCAAGGCAGAAAATCCCGATGCATTAGTAGGCGGCCCAACGTCAGCTTGGATGGCATTAGATAACGGCAACTTTTCGAAAGCAGAACAAAACCTAAAGTTTATGGATGATACCGCTAATCACTTAGATTTTTATTCTTATCACTTCTATGAAAGTAAAAATTTAGTATTAAATGACACTGATTCAAACTATGTTGGATACTTAACTGGACGTCTCGAAGCCGACTTAGATTTGCTTCGAAACCATATGATTAACACCAACAATCTAAAGCCCATTGTCATTTCAGAAACCGGAACTTTGCACAACGGCCCGGAGGAATCTGACTATTGGATTAAGCTTAAAAATCACAACGCATACATGGTTAGATATATGAACCGTGCWAATGAATTTGACATTGTCGTTCCGTTTGTCATTCCTGCTACTTGGTGGTCTCCCGCTTCCGACAATATATTATGGACATATGATGAGAACGGCAAATTTTATCCAACTCCCGAAACCGGTCTCACAGATATGAAATATTTTATTGAAATGTGGGATGAGTACAACGGTGACCTTCTTCCAGCATATTCCAACGGCGTCAACAATAATATCCATGTTCATAGTGCGCAAGACGGCAATACCATTTATGTTGCAGTCACAAACATGAATGCGCAACGTGCCTATATTGACTTAGATTTAAAGCTTCAAGATGAACAAATCGAAAAAATCGAGCGCACTACTACTTACCTAAATTTAGGCGAATTGCATTTTGTTGATAACGAGCCTCTAGACAGTCTCAACGATATTTTCATGCATGTAGAGGAAACTAGTATATTCAAAATTACCTTAAACGAATCTCCTGAAATCAACACCACGCTAACCAAAACCACTTATTATGGAGATGTTACATTGCAACCTACAGGTACTCCCGCGACTTTCATCATAAACACGCCGACCGATAACGTTCAATCCAGCATCTTGCGAATTTCGTTGGGCCGCCACGGTGGATTTAATGCGCCTTTAAATGTCTCTATCAATGATTATAACATCGAATCCTACGATTTATCCTTTACTAATAAGCCGGACAGATACTTTGGATATGTAGATTACGTTATCCCAACCGATATTTTAAAAACTCAGAATGAAATCACCGTTACTGTTCCTCAAAACGGCGGCAAAATTTCTACAGTTGCACTTATTCATCTGGAAAATTAACCCAAAACGCAAGTTACATCAGCCGCTGCCGTTGTAACTGCAAAAATTATTATTGTATCAGCCTCTGTAGTTGTACTTGCATCAGAGGCTGTAGTTGCATCTGTAGAAATTATTATTACATCAGCCGTTGTCATTGTAACTGCAAAAGTCATTATCGCATCAGCCGTTGCCGTTGTAACTTCAGAAATTATTATCGCATCAGTCGTTGCCGTTGTAACTTCAAAAATTATTATCACATCAGCCGTTGCCGTTGTAACTTCAGAAATTATTATCGCATCAGTCGTTGCCGTTGTAACTTCAAAAATTATTATCACATCAGCCGCTGTAGTTGTATCTTCAAAAATTATTATCACATCAGTCGCTGTAGTTGTAACTTCAAACATTATTATCACATCAGCCGCTGTCGTTGTAGCTTCAAAAATTATTCTTACATCAGTCGCTGTAGTTGTAACTGCAAAAGTCATTATCGCATCAGCCGCTGCCGTTGTAACTGCAAAAGTCATTATCGCATCAGCCACTGCCGTTGTAACTTCAAAAATTATTATTGTATCAGCCTCTGTAGTTGTAATTGCATCAGAGGCTGTAGTTGCATCTGTAGAAATTATTATTACATCAGCCGCTGTCATTGTAACTGCAGAAATCATTATCGCATCAGCCGCTGTAGTTGTAGCTTCAAAAATTATTCTTACATCAGTCGCTGTAGTTGTAACTGCAGAAATTATTATCGCATCAGCCGCTGCCGTTGTAACTGCAAAAGTCATTATCGCATCAGCCGTTGCCGTTGTAACTGCAAAAATTATTATTGTATCAGCCTCTGTAGTTGTAATTGCATCAGAGGCTGTAGTTGCATCTGTAGAAATTATTATTACATCAGCCGCTGTCATTGTAACTGCAGAAATTATTATCACATCAGCTGTTGCCGTTGTAACTGCAAAAGTCATTATCGCATCAGCCGCTGCCGTTGTAACTGCAGAAATTATTATCACATCAGCCGCTGTAGTTGTAGCTTCAAAAATTATTATCGCATCAGTCGTTGCCGTTGTAACTGCAGAAATTATTATCACATCAGCCGTTGCCGTTGTAACCTCAGAAATTATTATCACATCAGCCGTTGTCGTTGTAACTGCAGAAATTATTATCACATCAGCCGCTGCCGTTGTAACTGCAAAAGTCATTATCGCATCAGCCGTTGCCGTTGTAACCTCAGAAATTATTATCACATCAGCCGCTGCCGTTGTAACTTCAGAAATTATTATCACATCAGTCGTTGCCGTTGTAACTTCAGAAATTATTATCACATCAGCCGTTGCCGTTGTAACTGCAGAAATTATTATCGCATCAGCCGCTGCCGTTGTAACTGCAAAAGTCATTATCGCATCAGCCGCTGTAGTTGTAGCTTCAAAAATTATTCTTACATCAGTCGTTGCCGTTGTAACTGCAGAAATTATTATCACATCAGCCGTTGCCGTTGTAACTTCAGAAATTATTATCGCATCAGCCGCTGCCATTGTAACTGCAGAAATTATTATCGCATCAGCCGCTGCCGTTGTAACTGCAGAAATTATTATCGCATCAGCCGCTGTAGTTGTAGCTTCAAAAATTATTTTTACATCAGTCGCTGTAGTTGTAACTGCAGAAATTATTATCGCATCAGTCGTTGCCGTTGTAACTGCAGAAATCATTATCGCATCAGTCGTTGCCGTTGTAACTGCAGAAATTATTATCACATCAGCCGCTGCCGTTGTAACTGCAGAAATTATTATCACATCAGCCGCTGCCGTTGTAACTGCAAAAGTCATTATCGCATCAGTCGTTGCCGTTGTAACTGCAAAAGTCATTATCGCATCAGTCGTTGCCGTTGTAACTGCAAAAGTCATTATCGCATCAGTCGTTGCCGTTGTAACTGCAGAAATCATTATCGCATCAGCCGTTGCCGTTGTAACTGCAGAAATCATTATCGCATCAGTCGTTGCCGTTGTAACTGCAGAAATTATTATCACATCAGCCGCTGCCGTTGTAACTGCAGAAATTATTATCACATCAGCCGCTGCCGTTGTAACTGCAAAAGTCATTATCGCATCAGTCGTTGCCGTTGTAACTGCAAAAGTCATTATCGCATCAGTCGTTGCCGTTGTAACTGCAAAAGTCATTATCGCATCAGTCGTTGCCGTTGTAACTGCAGAAATCATTATCGCATCAGCCGTTGCCGTTGTAACTGCAAAAGTCATTATCGCATCAGTCGTTGCCGTTGTAACTTCAGAAATTATTATCACATCAGCTGTTGCCGTTGTAGCTTCAAAAATTATTATCGCATCAGCCGCTGCCGTTGTAACTGCAGAAATTATTATCGCATCAGCCGCTGTAGTTGTAGCTTCAAAAATTATTTTTACATCAGTCGCTGTAGTTGTAACTGCAGAAATTATTATCGCATCAGCTGTTGCCGTTGTAGCTTCAAAAATTATTCTTACATCAGTCGCTGTAGTTGTAACTGCAGAAATTATTATCACATCAGCCGTTGCCGTTGTAACTGCAAAAATTATTATTGTATCAGCCTCTGTAGTTGTAATTGCATCAGAGGCTGTAGTTGCATCTGTAGAAATTATTATTACATCAGCCGCTGTCATTGTAACTGCAGAAATTATTATCACATCAGCCGCTGCCGTTGTAACTTCAAAAATTATTATCACATCAGCCGTTGCCGTTGTAACTGCAAAAGTCATTATCGCATCAGTCGCTGTAGTTGTAACTGCAAAAGTCATTATCGCATCAGCCGCTGTAGTTGTAACTTCAGAAATTATTATCGCATCAGCCGTTGCCGTTGTAACTGCAGAAATTATTATCGCATCAGCCGTTGCCGTTGTAACTGCAGAAATTATTATCGCATCAGCCGCTGTAGTTGTAGCTTCAAAAATTATTCTTACATCAGTCGCTGTAGTTGTAACTGCAGAAATTATTATCACATCAGCCGTTGCCGTTGTAACTGCAAAAGTCATTATCGCATCAGCCGCTGCCGTTGTAACTGCAAAAGTCATTATCGCATCAGCCGCTGCCGTTGTAACCTCAGAAATTATTATCACATCAGCCGTTGTCGTTGTAACTGCAGAAATTATTATCGCATCAGCTGCTGTAGTTGTAGCTTCAAAAATTATTCTTACATCAGTCGCTGTAGTTGTAACTGCAGAAATTATTATCACATCAGCCGCTGCCGTTGTAACTGCAGAAATTATTATCGCATCAGCCGCTGTAGTTGTAGCTTCAAAAATTATTCTTACATCAGTCGCTGTAGTTGTAACTGCAGAAATTATTATCACATCAGCCGTTGCCGTTGTAACTGCAAAAATTATTATTGTATCAGCCTCTGTAGTTGTAATTGCATCAGAGGCTGTAGTTGCATCTGTAGAAATTATTATTACATCAGCCGCTGTCATTGTAACTGCAGAAATTATTATCACATCAGCTGTTGCCGTTGTAACTGCAAAAGTCATTATCGCATCAGCCGCTGCCGTTGTAACTGCAGAAATTATTATCACATCAGCCGCTGTAGTTGTAGCTTCAAAAATTATTATCGCATCAGTCGTTGCCGTTGTAACTGCAGAAATTATTATCACATCAGCCGTTGCCGTTGTAACCTCAG
>NZ_ABEQ01000056.3 GCF_000171335.1 Candidatus Epulonipiscium viviparus | reverse complement strand
ATTTTGCATTGGCTGCCGTAGATTTCGCATTAGCTGCCGTAGATTTTGCATCACCCTTCGAAGATTTCGCATCAGCTGCCATATATTTCACATCGACTCTCGAAGATTTCGCATTGGTTGCCATATATTTCGCATCAGCTGCCATATATTTCACATCGGCTTTCGAAGATTTCACATTGGCTGCCATATATTTCACATCAGCTTTCGAAAATGTCGCGTTGGCTGCCGTAGATTTCACGTTGGCTGCCGTAGATTTCGCATCAGCTCTCGAAGATTTTGCATCGACTGCCGTAGATTTCGCATCACCCTTCGAAGATTTCGCGTTGACTGCCGTAGATTTCGCATCGGCTCTCGAAGATTTTGCATCGGCTCTCGAAGATTTCGCATTGGCTTTCGAAGATTTCACATCGGCTGCCGTAGATTTCGCATCAGCTGCCGTAGATTTCGCATCGGCTTTCGAAGATTTTGCATCGACTGCCGTAGATTTCACGTTGACTGCCGTAGATTTCGCATTGGCTGCCGTAGATTTCGCATCAGCTGCCATATATTTCACATCGGCTTTCGAAGATTTCACATTGGCTGCCATAGATTTTGCATCAGCTGCCATAGATTTCGCATCGGCTTTCGAAGATTTTGCATTAGCCTTCGAAGATTTCGCATCAGCTTTCGAAAATGTCGCATCAGCTCTCGAAGATTTTGCATCAGCTGCCATAGATTTCGCATCGGCTGCCGTAGATTTTGCATCGGCTTTCGAAGATTTCACGTTGGCTGCCGTAGATTTCGCATCGGCTGTCGAAGATTTCGCATCGGCTGCCGTAGATCTCGCATCGGCTTTCGAAAATGTCGCATCAGCTCTCGAAGATTTTGCATCAGCTGCCGTAGATKTCGCATCAGCTGCCGTAGATTTCGCATCGGCTCTCGAAGATTTCGCATCGACTGCCGTAGATTTTGCATCAGCTGCCGTAGATTTCGCATCAGCTTTCGAAAATGTCGCATCGGCTCTCGAAGATTTCGCATCGGCTCTCGAAGATTTCACGTTGGCTGCCGTAGATTTCGCATCGGCTTTCGAAAATGTCGCATCGGCTGCCATATATTTCACATCGGCTCTCGAAGATTTCGCATCAGATGCCATAGATTTCGCATCGGCTCTCGTAGATTTCGCATCGACTGCCATAGATTTCGCATCAGCTCTCGAAGATTTCGCATCAGCTTTCGAAGATTTCGCATTAGCTGCCGTAGATTTCGCATCAGCTGCCGAATATTTCGCATCAGCTCTCGAAGATTTTGCATTGGCTGCCGTAGATTTTGCATCGACTGCCGTAGATTTCGCATCGGCTCTCGAAAATGTCGCATCGGCTTTCGAAAATGTCGCATCGGCTGCCGTAGATTTTGCATCGGCTGCCATAGATTTCGCATCGACTGCCGTAGATTTCGCATCAGCTGCCATAGATTTCGCATCGGCTCTCGAAGATTTCGCATCAGCTGCCATAGATTTCGCATTGGCTGCCGTAGATTTCGCATTGGCTCTCGAAGATTTTGCATCGGCTGCCGTAGATTTCGCATCAGCTTTCGAAGATTTCACGTTGGCTGCCGTAGATTTTGCATCAGCTCTCGAAGATTTTGCATCGACTTTCGAAGATTTCGCATCGGCTCTCGAAGATTTTGCATCAGCTGCCATATATTTCGCATCGACTTTCGAAGATTTCGCATCAGCTGCCATATATTTCACATCGGCTTTCGAAGATTTCACATCGACTGCCGTAGATTTCACGTTGGCTGCCATATATTTCACATCAGCTTTCGAAGATTTCGCATCAGCCTTCGAAGATTTCGCATTGGCTTTCGAAAATGTCGCATCAGCTTTCGAAAATGTCGCATCGGCTCTCGAAGATTTTGCATTGGCTGCCGTAGATTTTGCATTGGCTGCCATATATTTCACATCGGCTCTCGAAGATTTTGCATCAGCTTTCGAAAATTTCGCATTGGCTCTCGAAGATTTCACGTTGGCTGGCGTAGATTTTGCAGTGGCTGGCGTAGATTTCGCATTGGCTGCCGTAGATTTCGCATCAGCTGCCGTATATTTCGCATCGGCTCTCGAAGATTTTGCATCGACTGCCATAGATTTCGCATCAGCTTTCGAAGATTTCGCATTGGCTCTCGAAGATTTCGCATCGGCTTTCGAAGATTTCACATTAGCTGCCGTAGATTTTGCATTAGCCTTCGAAGATTTCGCATCGACTGCCGTAGATTTTGCATCGACTGCCATAGATTTCGCATCAGCGGCCATAGATTTCGCATTGGCGGCCGTAGATTTCGCATCAGCTGCCATATATTTCGCATCAGCTGCCATATATTTCGCATCGGCTCTCGAAGATTTCGCATCGACTGCCATAGATTTCGCATCGACTGCCGTAGATTTCGCATCACCCTTCGAAGATTTTGCATCGACTGCCGTAGATTTCGCATCGGCTGCCGTAGATTTCGCATCAGCCTTCGAAGATTTCGCATCAGCTGCCGTAGATTTTGCATCAGCTTTCGAAGATTTCACGTTGGCTGCCGTAGATTTCGCATCAGCTGCCGTAGATTTCGCATTAGCTCTCGAAGATTTCGCATTGGCTGCCGTAGATTTCGCATTGGCTGCCGTAGATTTCGCATCAGCTGCCGTAGATTTCGCATTAGCTGCCGAAGATTTCGCATTGGCTCTCGTAGATTTCGCATCAGCTGCCATATATTTCACATTGGCTGCCATATATTTCGCATCGGCTCTCGAAGATTTCACGTTGGCTGCCATATATTTCGCATCGACTCTCGAAGATTTTGCATTGGCGGCCGTAGATTTTGTAGTGGCTGGCGTAGATTTTGTAGTGGCTGGCGTAGATTTTGTAGTGGCTGGCGTAGATTTCGCGCTAACTTTAAATTCAGGATTAATTGTTCTGGAAATTTCTGTATAAAAAAGAGACCCTCGAAGGGGCCTCCCTAAATACATCTTTAGTACATATATCGAGGTGCGTTTGTCAATGTCGCTGACGTTTTGGTTACTGGTATCCTTATTTTTTGCCCGCGGTCGTTGTGGAAGAATATCTCCACGGTCGTCTCGCCGCTCGCATTGTCTTTTACTACTAGCGTATATGCGTCTCCGCTTGTTGCTAACATCGCCAGTAGGTCGCCATGATCCAATACCGCGGCGGCGGCGTCTGTCTTGACCAAAAGCGATGCGTCGGGTCTGCTCGCCAATGTCTGGATGTCTGCCCTATCAAGCTCGACTGTGACGGCATCTGCCTCTGTTTCTACGATTACACTCGGGGTTATGTTTTTGCCCAAAATAAATCGGCCGAGCTTTGCGATGGTATCGCGCAGGGTGATCGCTGTTTTCGCTACCCCATCCAGAATTGTTACTCTAGGTTGAACCACCGCGATTGCTTCGGTTGTTGCTTGCGTTTTGTTTTCGTTTTCGTTGAGTGGCGCATCTCCATTTCCGTTGAGTGGCGCGTCTCCGCAGATTGCTGTCTCGATTAGCGTCGTCCAGGCGTAGTCGTCCGCTGGTAGAATGCTGACCTCGCTCGGGTCGTCTGTTATCTCGATTTCTACTGTTTCGATTCTCGTCACGTTGCCCGCTGCGTCCATTACGTTGGCGTTCAATTTATATATGCCGTTGATGGAATTGTCGTTCGTCACCGGAGCCGTGCTTAAGTAGAGCGTGATATTGGTGTCGTCTATAAAGTCTGTGTTGTCGGAGATTTTTAGGTTGTCGCGCACGTAATGGCCTATTGCTACCGAGTCGGCGCTTTCAGAATCAAATGTCAGTTTCGGCATTCCCACGAATTCGACCACCGGSGCCGTTGTGTCTGGGCCTACCGAAATTTCGATCTCCTTGTAGAACGATTCTCTCAGATCCCTGCTATATAACTCCATTACGCCATGATTACCAAATTCTTCCGTTTTATGCCCTTCTTCATTGCGTGGTAGCGTGGCGATTTCGGCGCTTTCTATATATTCGCCCTGGGCCGTGTAGATATCTAGGACGTGTGGAGCGCTCCAGTCGATGGTTTCTCTGTTGGTAAATTTGCTAACGCTGGTTATCGCGTTGACTTTGGTGACCGCGTACGCATTTTCGTCGCTCTTGGCTATATCTAGTTTTGCCTCGTCTTTGGCATCTTTGACGATCGCCACTTCGATATTTACGTCCTTGCTTTCCGCCGGTGGCGCGCTTACCAACATTCTTTCGAAATCGTATCTAAGTTGGTTCATGTTCACTTCGGTAAATTCGTATTTCGGCTCACCTAAATATTCTATTACTCCGTTCATTTCAACTGCGTCGCCATCGCTGGTTTCATTATTGTTTTCGTCGCCGTTTTCGTCATCGCTCTCGTCTGTCGGTATTACGATCTCTGGTGTCGCAACTCCCAGGTCTGCCATCGCATCGTCGAGGGTTTTGGTTATCTGTTCGCCTAGCGTTTCCTTTTCCTCCTTCGACATGGTATCGCTGGTTATTATTACTTTTATCTCTGGCGACTTCGTTGTCGCAGCGGCTATCGCTTCGATCATGTCGTCCATCTCGTTTACGAACATTTGCGCATCGACCGCCAGTGTTGTCAAATTACTGAATTTTCCAATCGTTGCAATTCCGTCGCTGATATTTGTAGTTCCGGTTAGGTCCAAAACTTTGAGTGCGTTTGAGATCCCCGCTATCGGGCTTATGTCCGTGATCAACGGGTTATTCGCCAATAGCAATGTCTCCAATTTCGGTAACTTCGCAAGCGCATTGATGTTGCGGCCCAATGTCGGTGTTGTTACTCGCGCTCCATCTACGTCCTTTAGTTGATTATTGCTTAAGTTGAGGTATGTCAGGTTTTTCGCACTCTCGAGCCCCGTTAAATCCACGATTCCGTATCCATCGGCATCTAACGAAGTCAACGTTAGCATGTCGCTTTCGGATGCGTTGCCTTCCTCGTCCACATCCACTCCCGCCACTGCGAGGGCGTCGGCTAGGGCCACGTCGGGGATATAGATGGAGCGTGTGGCAGTGTTGTCTACGGTAATGGTTACGTCTGATGGAGTAACTGTTAACTTTGTTACTCCTGCTCCAATATTAACACCATCAGAATCTGTTATCTTTACGTTAATTTTTTGCGAAGGTGAGCCAGATGAATCTAAAGTACCTGTGGCGGTCACACCGCTTGGTGCCCCAGTTATTGTTATGCCAGAAACATTATTGATTGTATCACTTGAATTTATCTTAATTTTCCACTCTGCAGGACTTGCCTCAGTGACTTGTGCTGTTCCAGTTCCTACAGATGGAGTATAATTTACGGTCAGCTTTGGCATAAGCTTATCAAGATCAAATCTTGTTACCGTATTGTAAGCATGCTCCAGATCAGTTAACGCTTTCTCATAGGTTGTTGCTGTGCCAGATGTACCGTTGAGAACTCCTTGGGCCGTGGTGATTGCAGTTGTGAAAGCGGTTTTATTTATAGTGTATATATTATCTTTTTCTAAAAGAAAAGCGTCTATAGCATCGAGAACTTTTTGCGCATCGGCAATTCCTTTTTCTAATTCAATTTTTTCCGCGGCAACCGAACCTGAAGCTGCTACTTCAGTCAAAGTAATAGGTATATCCGTACGAGAAATTTCATCACGAGATATCGTTAATTTAAAATCACTACCTGCTACTGGGTTCTTAATTGTGATCGTGCTACCGCTTAAAGTGGCTGACGTGGCTGACCCAACTGATCCAGTAGGATCTTGTAATACAATAGCTCCGCCAGATGCTGCACTAATGTCAAAACTTAGCGAGGTAGCTCCAGATGGAAAAGTAATTCCAAGCCCTCCGTCGGTGGTTATAGAAGAACTTAGTGAAGTTGTTAGAGTGTACCCGTCGTCAACAGCCTCCAAATTTTTAACCTCTGTAATTCCAAATGCAAGGTTATGGCCATCCTTTAATTTAGATTGGCCTAAAAATGTATTCTGCGCAGTAGTTAGAGCTGTCGCATCTGCCGATTCTATCGCCGTCGCAATAGCCGTCATAAACGCCGTCTTCGCATTTGAACTCGCACTTGAATCTACCCAATACTTTGCTTCAGTGCCAATCCTATTCCCATGCTTATGCGCAATCTCCAATGCTTCGTTTACTTCCGATAATAAAGCCGGAGTCGTCGATCCAGTTCCAATTCCAGTTCCAGTTTTAACATTGTCCATAGCGTCTAGGACATCGGCTAGCTTATCTGCACTAGCGCTCGAATCATCAGTTATTTCGGCTAACGCATCAGAGAGAGTCGCGGCCGCAGTATCCGTCACTGTTAAAAATGTATTGGCTAGCTCTGCCGATGACGATGACGGTATTGGTAAAACTTTCCTTGCTATCTTCAGAAATGCTTCATTATTCGCGGTATCTACTGTAGCTGTATACTTGGTGGTAAGCGCTATCTCAGGATCTGCCGAAGTCGCTGGAGTCGTAGGGTGAGATTGTTTAATGAAAACTTTTGTCTCGCCAGCAATGGGTTTAGTTATCTCGGCTTCGTAATACTTATCTGTGCCAGTTGGATCTGGAGTCGTAGTTAAAGAATCGGTCACATTTATACTAGTGTCACTTGCGCCATGCTTAACGGTAACACTCTTGTCTACCGCAAATTGTAAATGTATTTTTGCTGTAGTACTAGCTTCAAAAAAATCAGGGAGTGTGATCGCGAATGCATTGCCCGTGTATTTTGCATCAGTGGTAGCAGAAGGTAAAGAACCATCGTAACTTTTGGTTAGCGTGACAGGTGCATTAAATATTGTGGCCCCCTGACTATTGACAATTGGTACCGTTCTATCCCCCGTTGCTATAGCGAGGGCTCCGCCGTCTGTTGCCGTCATTTCGGCTACCGGTGCCACCGTCGTTGATTCAGCTACTGCTGCTATTCCGCCAGGGTTATAAATTTCTGCTGATAATCCTGCTTCGTCTGCACCACCGCCTGCACCAGTACCTACAGTTTTGCCGTTCCATCTAACATTTTTGCTGAATTTCACGAGAGCTTCATTGATGGCTTTTTGTACATCGGTCGCGACGGCGTCACTGGTATATATTTTTGTGTTCTCTGTCACTATGGTTTTGCGCAGCTCCTCGATAGCTGATGCCGATGAAGTAGTTATCTTATAAGTATCATCGGCCGCTATCGCTAGCATTTTTTCGCCGTAATCGATCGCGTCTGTTGCGGCATCATCAACTGTTTTTATCGAAGTATTCTCTCCAACTTTAATCGGAGCCAGCGCTTCTAGTAGTGCATTTAATGTTGTTTTATCAGTAGCGCTAGCCGCATCATATGCATTTTTAATTATTGTGTCTTCCGAGCTGTTCACAAAATTTGTTCCTGCCTTAACTTCGGTCTCCGTCTCTCCGTCTATCACTGTTACGTTTGTTATATCCACCTTCGTGATAGACTCTCCTAGGTTTTTACTAGTCCCCAGTACCGCATTTACATATATCTTGACTGCAGCAGCGTAGTCGTCGAGAGCGAGAGGGGGATTACCTGTATCTACAGGATCACCATAGGCTATCTTCACCTTTACATTACGTGTGACCGTTGAACCCGTACCCGTCTTTGATAGTGTAACGTCAACGCCTGTTTGTGCGTTATCTTTAGTGAACTCTATAGTTTTACCAGTGACGCCGGTAACAGTCACATCCGCAGCAGTATCGAGAACTACTTGAAGCGGATATATCGCTGGGGCGTTCTGAAATGCTTTCGGTAGGGTGATGGTGAGCTCGTGGTTTGTACCTGTTACAACCTTGTCGTCTGTATGCGTAAACATAGAAGTCAATGCTATAGGCGTAGCCGTAGAATTTTTTAATGCCGAAGTTATAGATGTAATACCTGTTATTGTAATACCAATCTCAGCGGCCACATCGTTGTATGCTTTTTCCAGTGCTGTATAGTCTAGTTTGTTCCCAGTATAATATGCTTCATTAACCGCGGCCAATGCGTTTTTCAAATTGCTTACTACAGGATCAGTCAAACTAGAGTACGGTCCATTTTCGATCGCTTCCAATAGTTCAACAGTTTGTGTAACAATAGGCTCTTTGTTAGGAGTTGTAACGCCACCAGTTTCAGTGCCTTTCTTCACTGCTGCGACATAAGCCTCGATAGCCTGCGTCAATACTGATACATCTGGAGCCACCGTTGGATAATCCTTCACCGCCTTCTTTAGGGCATCTAGCTGATTTACCGTTGCATAATACACATCATCCTTAACAAAGCTAGGGTCAAGTGTAGTGTCGGTAAAATAGAAAGATTTATTTATCCAGTCATTAGCTAGCGTTTCCATTTTGGTGCCCATATCCGTGGTCGCATCAGTTTTGATCGTAAATGTAAGCGTATTGGTAATATCTGGATTTAAAGAGTCCGTATCTGGTTCAAGCGTTACGGTGAATTCGCTTTTATCGGCTGCATTTTCTATAGATATAGTTACCTCGCCTGTCGCTGGAGTCGTAGCTGTAGTAGCCAGAGTTGGGGAACCAGTAGGTGCTTCGATCTTTGTTAACTTTACATCAGGCATAAGCTTAAGTGTCATATCAAATTTCGTGGTCCCTGCTGGTATAACGATCGTTGAAGTATCAAAATCAGAATCTGATGCGGGAGTTGTGGAGCCGCCGGCGAGCGTTAACTGTGCACGCCCCCATTTGAAGTTCGTTAATTCACGATCATCGTCAGTTAACCCGTTATCTTTAACAGCTGGACTATGAAATACTACAGGAGAACTTTTGTCGGCGTAATCTGGACTAGCCCCTTCTGCATCTTTATTCGCTACATCTAGCGTAGTTTTCTTATTATTATAATTCCAATAAATTTCGCCCATCACTAAGTCTCGTGCTGCTGTTAGGGCATCTGTATCTGCAGGAGCTGTGCCAGCATATAACTTGTCATTCACTTCCGCTAAAGCGCCATACAAATGTTCGATAGTATCAACATATTTGTTGCCATTAAGGCTAGTGTCTATAGTCTTCCCGGCTTCAGTCGTGCCATTATCAGAAGATACAACCCAGTATTGATTATCGCCTATATCGGCTCCAGCGGAAGTCGTTTCTCCCGTATTATTATCGCTAATTACTATGCTATCCAGCAGGGTTTGAACCTCTTTTGCTAAATCTAGTGCGGTACCAGTAGTTGGTACCTCATTAGAACCGGATCCGGAGGTGATAGGCTTGATTGCGCTGATAAGATTTTTATACGCATCCGGCACATTAGTCGCTATAGGGAGTATGTCATCCGAATATGCTTGGGTTGCTCTTTTCGCGGTTGCTTCTGTTATTCCCGGTACTACGAAATCGCCTGATATAGTTCTTTCCTGTTCAGCCTCCGCTAATGCTTTGGCTAAGTCCATTCGATCATGTACTGTTACGTAATTATAATCTTTATCCTTATTGCTAACCACCATATCCGTTGTGTCGGTGCCCGATATGGTGATAAGTTTATTCTCCTTCGAGACATCATCCTTCTCCATTAAAGTTTTCGCATGCTCAATCAAAGTTGTTAATGCGCCAGAATCTACGGTAGAACTAGCCGCCTCTTTAAAGTTATAGACGATCGTTTTGGTGATGACCTCTGGTTTGTCATCAGTTCCGTCGGGTTTAGTGAAATTATCGGTATCTTTGGAAAATTTTAGCGTTAAACTGGCATCATCTTCCGTTACAGTTACTGGAATTTTATGTGTAACTTTAGATGTACCTGATGTACCTAATGTTTTGAATACTGGATCACCTGGTGTACTAGGACCAGGTGTACTAGGATCAGGGTTAACTACGTCCGTCGCAAAAATTTCTATCGCTGTTTCTGTTCCTGTTCCTGTTATTGGTCCAGAGGTGATCTCCTCATCAGCGAAGTTGGCCGGGTTAATGCCGATGTCAAATGAATAACCTGGAGTCGCCTTATAAGGAATAGTGACATCGTACGCAACTGTATAATTTAAATCACCACTGGTGGGATCATATGAAGCGGTTGCTGGATTTTCGGCTATCTTGATGATTTTATCATCTATCTCTGCACCTAGTTCGCCTGTAGTTTTTTCTGTATGGAATGTGATCGGATGTTCTACTCCTAGATAAGAAGGAGAAGAAGATGCTCCCCAGCGAATCTGTTCGATCATATCAGCTTCCGCCGAAGCGAGAGCCTTCATAACAGTATCACCAATAGTAAGCGAGTTGCCAGTATATCTTTTTGTATTAGCCGCCGCGATCGCTTCGTTTAGAGCAGTAAGTGTAGTTCCAGTAGTATTATCCCAGTATTCTGATTTTCCTGCAGCAACGGCGGTTTGATCTTCACGTACCGCCTGTGCTAGTAAAATTGTTCGATCTAAAGCTGCCTCAACGCCTCCTCCAACACTTGTAGATGTATTGGATTTACCAACCTTAATGGCCTCAGATAACCTGGTGAGATCCTCTAGCTCGGCCGCAGATCCAGTAGCTGGTGGTGAAGTAATGTAGTTATTCAATAGATCCTCCAAATCCATCCAGTCACTCACACCTATATATCGAATATCCTTGCTTACATCTGTCGCATTCTCATTATTATTTAATACGTAGAATTTTTTGACCGGATCTTTCAGCATGTCCTGTATATACTTTAATCTAGCATCGAAGTCAGCGGCGTCGTAAGCTTCCGTCTCAACTGTAACCGCGATGCGTTTCTCTATCTCAGGGTCAAAAAAAGTATCAGGGTGTATCAGTACTATTTCAAATTCGGCAGAGTTAGATGATGAAGATGGATCGAGACTTATCCTGGCATTTACTTCACCTTTCGAACCAGTAACTTCGTTAGTAGCGGGCGATCCAGCAGGGGTCGCTGGTGCAATATTGCCGTTTCCATTATCTACCAACTTTATCTCAATGTCTGAATCAGTGGGGGCCTGAAACTTAGCGAAGAATGTGGTGGTCCCCACGGGTACTGTTATGGTCATCTTAGGTTCGTAATTAGCTGTAGAAGTATCAGTATTATCATAATCTACTGTTGGTTTTTTAATATCGGTGATCTCGTATCCCGCCGCATTTGTGAAGTTATCATCTTTTGTACCAGCGTTAGGAGTAGTGGCATTTGTTATCTCTACCATATCTAGTGTGAATGGCCCTGTCGCCGCCGAAGTTTTAAACCAAGCAATTTCATCGATTATTTTTCGTCTGGCTAATTTTAGTGCCGTTTGAGCCGCTTGAGCGTTGATAGCATTTCCTCCTGCTTGCATCACGGCATTTGCTTTCGCTATTGCTGTATTAAATGCTTTCTTTTGATCAGTTGTCACATAGTAACGAGTACCCACAGCTACTCCCGATGTATCCAGTGTAGTAGTGTCTACAGGTGTTGTTTTATCATCCACCGCCGCGATGGAATCTCGTAATTCTTTACATTCCCTAATTAAAGCTATTAAGTCTACATCGTCTAATGCTGCGGTTCCGGTCCCTTCTTGCGTCGCTTCCACGTATGCTTCTATGGCATCGGTGAAAGATTTGATAGCATCGGTGAAATCTTTGATATCATCCGCAGTGACAGGGCCCGATGATAACTTTAAATTCTCTGCCTTTTTCAATTGTACGTCTAAATTATATTGAGCATCGGCTGTTACGTATAGAGTCCCATCTGGAACACTAGTTGGAGCAACAGTTCCTGGACTCGTTGCAGGCGCTACTGCCTCGATGTTCATCATGACAATATCTGCCACATAGTTAATCCTAGCAGTTAAAGCGGCTTTTAACTCGGCTTGCTTATCGCTATCATCGAGCTCGATATCAAACTGCAATCTATCTTCCATGGGGGAAAATTCTCCAGCGTTATTATCGAAGTCATGCGTCATGATGATTGTAAAATAATCGTCATTATCAAAGTCAGTGCTAAAGTCAGGTTGGGAGTCCTCAACTACGATAGGTATCGTATATGCATTTCCGACTTGCTTAATATCCGCCGCCGCCGGCTGCTCGATGTTTGTAACAGTAAAGTCCTCAGTTGTTCCAGGATCAAACGAAACTTCTTCGTTCGGTGTAAGAGTTACATAGAAATTGGATGTCCCCTGTGGTACAATGATCTTACTTCTCTCTATAGCACTGTAAGGGATTCGCGGTCTTACCCAGATAATATCAGGAATCTCTCTACCTAGCTTATCTGTAAATTTGATGTTATCAGTTTTTGGCGGAGTTACGGTCTCGGTTTCAACAATATCTAGCGAGGTGACATTTCCTTTGTTACTATTCCAGAATAATCTTTCGTAGAAGGCATCTAGTGCTCCTTCGAAATCAGTGTACTCTTTTGAAGAATCCGTTACTTTACCCGTTGCGTAAATTTTATTATTGAGGGCACCCATCGCCATGTATAGTAATTGGAGTGAATCGTCAATTCCATCTCCCCTGACTAAAGGAGCGCCGCCGGTTATATCTCCATCGGCTTCAAGATCAGCGTCTGCCACTTCATCGTTACGTATATACCAATATACTTCTCGCCCAACATTTTTCCCATCAATCTCAGCTCTAACCTCAATAATTTGATCGATTATCGCCTGCGCGTCATCAACCTCCTTGATGATGGTCGTTTTTTCGGTCTCCGTTACAGCATCTGCGTCACCAGTTCCGGCGACAATGGTGGCTAATGCTGCTGTCAATTTCTCTACCGACTCCTTAATATCTCCCATACTGGAAGTATTATCCAACGCTTTCGCTTCTCGCAGGGTGTTGGTCAACGTAATCTTATCCCATGCTTGGATATAATTATAAGCAGAACTATAATCATCCGCATCTATCGGCTCTTTCACAGCCTTGTCATACATATTTGGTAACACGGCCAATATGTTTGTGGCAGGTGAGCTCTTTTTATCCCACATCAAGGCTTCGATTTCCTCTATAAGCTTTTGCACATCCTCCAGCGATACGGTGTCGTCAACAATAATTTCGAATATCATCGCTTCTTCTATTTTGTCAGGATTCACATCGACAGGATCAGCATCCAAACTTGGTACATCTGCTAACTCATGCGATACCCACATCTTAAATTTACCATTTCGCTCGTCAGGATTGCCGCTCGCAGGCATTCCTACGGTAATCGAATATGTTGGATCATCAGCGGTAGTAGTAATTGCGCTTCCAAGATTATGCTCTGCGTAGTAATTATCGCCCCCAAGTGCAGCGTCATTGTGCGAAAATCTAACATTCGTGGTGTCTGGAGTAAAATTCATCTTTAAATTAATTTTGAACTTTGTAGTACCCAGAGGCACCGTAATTCTGTGAACTGTTTCGCTTATCAATGCATACTTATTTGCAGGATCAGGATCAAAGCTGTTCGTCGTACTTATAATCTCATAGTCAAAAGTTTTGATGTCGTTATTAGTATCCGCCGCCGAAAAGTCCTTGATGCTATCAGTCGGGTCATTTTTGATTTCGTTAAATGGTAAGCTGGCTTCCGTTACAGTACCTCCAGTACTTCCAGTATTTTCATCCCAATGGAGCGCTTTTACGAACGTCGCTTGAGCATCGGCTAAATTAGTAATAGCGGCCTCGATCTCCACATTGGAAGGATTGTTTTCGGCTGTATAAATAACAGTGTTCGCGACCGCGATGGCTTCATGGAAAGCTTGCTGTGCCGCCTCGGTTGCCCAATAGTAACTTGGATCCCCAGCTCCGATTCCTATTTTAGCTTCTGTGGCATCTTTGCGAGTTGCTTCTGCCAAAGTTAATGCATTCTTTATAGGCGTAGTATACTTGTCATCGTCAATAACAGTGGAAGGTTTTACCATTTCGCCGGCAGCAACTTTCTCGATAGCTGCAGATAGTGCTTGGATCGCGTTCTTTATATCAGCTGGATCAGCAGGAGAAGACGACTGTGTTTTTACAGCCTGATTAATGGCGGCCTCGAGCTCCATCCAGCCAGTAACGGAGATAAATTGGCGGTCGTTATGCACGTCTTCCGCGACTACTCCATCGCTAAGAATTACAAATGTAGGTTTAGGTTTCTTAATAATTTCTCTTACATACTCTAGTCGAGCTGTTAAATCGGCAACTGTTAAATTGGCATCTTCTTCTTGAACCGTGACAGTGTAAGTTTTGGAGATGGTCGGTTTGTTAGGAACGGAGCGTGATGCTTTTTCGATAGCTCCATTGAAATCGTGATAAACTGTTACGGAGAATTTATTGTCCACCAAATCGCTTATAACGATAGGAACATCGATCGCACTTAGCGCCATATCTTCTTTACCGTCATCACCGATCTGATACCCTACATATATTCCTGGTGCCTCCACAGGTGGAGCTTGCGGGTTCATCGCTGTGAATTTAGCATTAAACTTCGTTGTGCCCGCTGGTACTGTAATAGTAATTTTTCCGTCATCTTTATCCCCCCATGTCGCAGTAGCATCTGATATAATATCGCCGAACGCATCCGTTATTGTAACTATATTAGGTACTGAAGTAGTTGCAGCGATTGAACCATTTGTAGCAAAAGCTCCCAAGTCTATAGAGTAGTCAACTTCATCATCATCCTCTTCCCAATATAATGCATCTACGTATTCGTTATACTCACCAGTTAACGTGTTCTTGGCATCTTCTACCGCTGTCTTTCCCGTTTTAAATGGATTTGCATCATAGGCGAGGGTGTTCGCATCTGCTCTGGCTTCCAAAAAGTCTTTGACGGTAGTTACCTCGAAATGATCAGCTGCATCATCCGGATTCTTCAATACCCAATACTTATCCACGATAGTGTCGCCATTCGAATCTTTCGCTTCATCATCATGATCTACAATCTCAGTATCGGCTACAGTGCTGTGATATGCCAACGCCTCCGCCTCTGCAATAAGATCTTTGAGAGCCGTGACTTCTGCAGTCTGATCACCATCCAACCCAGCCGCTACTCCTGTTCCTATTTGAATTTCGTTTACGGCAGTAGTTAATGCTTCCAAAACATCTATTTCATCAGGAGTATCAAGCTCATCTGTATCATCTGTATGTTTGCCTATAATTTCTTTCGCAGCGACAATGGCTCGGGATGCCGCTATATATTTTTCGACCTCCATAAAGTTGGTGCCTACTATTATATCATTTGCCGATGTAGTATTCGTCATTATAATAATATCCGCAAGCGCCGCCTCGGTGTGAGCTAACACTTCCTTAAGCGAGCCGATCGTAGCTGCATTGGAAATGTTGACTCTCATATAGTTATTGACGGCCGGGTTCGCGCTAGCACTAAGTTTGATGGTAAAATATGGATCTTCATCAATACTCGCATCCCACGACGCATCAATCACTGTCGCATCACCAACCTGAGTAGCGCTTACTAATGTTGTATCATCATTAGTCATGCCCTCTTCATTGGCTATAGTAATAACTCCCGTTTGCGGAGTCAGCCGTAACTTCATGCTATTCAACCCCGATGGTACGCCTATAGTAATAAAATCTCGCACATCGACTTTCGCCGGATCATTGTCATCGTCATTTTTGTACGTAGCGCCTGGCATAGGATCTCCAGCTGAAGTTAGAATGTCCACGGCTACATCCAACTCCTCTAAATCTACCGGCTTGTTGTCGACGAATAGCAAATCTACAAATTTGTCTGTGGCATTCACTAAAGCATCTACTACATCGGCTACATCGTTTGGTTCTGCATTCCCATCAGTTCCTGCTAAATCTGCTTTATCCAGAGGTGCGTTATCAGAATATATTTTGCGATTTGCAATACCGATAGCTTCGTAGAGATCCAATCGCGTTTGATCTGCAGCTGCGCGGTCTGCCGCCGCAAACCAGTTGCCTGTAACATCCTCACCGTCAAGGTCTTCGTTCCCCGAATTGGCAGACGGAACGCTAGTGTCAAGTAGCTCATGTGCATAGGCTATTGCTGTCTCCAAATCCGCATCACTATTTATTGTCGCGCCATCGTCTTTACCCGACTTTACAGCATCTATGGCCTTGGTCAATCGCTTGATCTCAGCTTTAGAATCCCCGCCGAGCTCTATCACCTTCATTGCGTTGCGCAACTCTATCATAGCGGCTGGACTAATAAATTTTATACCTTTTGCTACATCTCTCGCTGGTACGACGCCACCAGTGTCAGAACCAATTACTTTCGCATTGGCAATAACAGCTTCGGCATCGTCGAGTCTATCCTGCGCCGCATCTGCGGAAGCTTCCTTCTCCTTAATTTTGAACGTCCACTTTCTCGCTATCGCAGGTCCATCGTCGGTGGCTTTATAGCTGATGATAATCGAGAACGACTTTTTCCCGCTCAATGCTTCCACGCTAGGTATAGAAATTTTGTATGCTGACTTGGCAGTAGCAGCACCACTAGGAACGGCAGTCAATTCGATCTCGATGCCTCCCGTATCGACACTGATTTTTACAGTCTCTTTCTCGGCATTGCTCAATGCTTCGTCGAGGGCGCTGCGGCTACCAATATTTGCTATTGGCAATATGCCAGAAGTAGAGACAACAGTAGTATTTTTTCCTGCAGCATCAGATAATAATACGAAAGAAAATGCCGATGTGCCAATAGGAACCGATATCTCGGACCCGTCATCAGTCGTCTCTACCTCAAAATCTTCAATTGCCTCATCAACATGGTAGTGAGCGAGCGAGTGAACATCTGCTATAGTTAGTCCATGTCCCGCGGCGTTCCATCGGATGTGTGGGGTCATCGCAATGATGGCGTCTTCGAGAGCCAATACCGCAGCTTCCATTTCCTCGTTAGAGACAGCGGTGTTGATCGCCAACTCGGCCTGTTCAATTTCCGCTTTGAAGGCATCGATAGCGGTTGACTCGGCCCAATACGAATCGTTCGCCGTAGTACTGATGGCCCCTAAAAGTTCCTGCGCCTCCTTCACGTCCGTCACCAAGTTTTCTTTATACGCGGGGATTTTCATAGCTCCGGTTTGTATAATCTGTAGAGCATCTCGTAAATTTGCGATTTCTCTGGCTGTATCAACAGGATCGGCAGCGTCGTCACTAAAACTCTCTGCAGACTCAAGAGCATCTTTAAATAATTTGGACTCCGCATCTGATGCAAAATATTTAACACCCATGTGAACATCCGCAGCTAGTAGGTCTAAAATCAATGCATCCTTAGATTCGTCTTTTGCAAAATTTACCAATGCTTTCAAAGTGGCGCCATCTACAGCAACGGTATCACTATCTGCGCCGACTTTGGCAGATCCTGTCAGCGGGGTTAATAAAAGATTTTCAGCAGTTTGTAATCTGACAGTGACATCGGCCAAATCACGATGCGTCTCGGTGGCTGCCATAGTGGTCGCAACGTTGGCGGCGCTAGTAGATACTGCCACGATAGCCGAAAGGTCTTTGCCGAGGGCCACATCTATAAGCAAAGCTTCAGCATCTTCGATAGCCACCTTCGCGTCATCGGCACTGTCTTGCGAAATATATTCAACGTTCTCATCAACATCTTGCGCATCATCGACTGTTAAAATCTTGATAATTTTGCTAGTGTCGAGCTGATCTGTTGACCAATCTATATCATCATACGGAATTTTAACGGTATCCAAAAGATTTCGTAAAGGCTCAGTATCGATTTGCCCATTTGTAATTGTGAGCCGGAATTTATCATGTTCGACAGGAATATCGCGAAGCGCGCGTGCTACATCGAAAGGATCATCTGGCTGATCGTCAAACGAAGCAAACTGTTCTAGAAAGCTTTTAAAATGTTCGAATGCCGCAGTATCGATAATTTCGAGTCGACTATCTAGTGTTGCAGGGTCGCGATCTGTGGATACCAAATTGTCCTTTGCAATTGCGCCTCTTGATTCAGTAAGTTCGGCGTCTACATCAGCTTTTGTCGCAGTTCCTGTTTTGACGGCGGCGTTAAATTCAGTGATAGCGTTATCCAGAATCTCAGTTGCTGGAGTGTCGGAGATCGCCACGGCTTTAGCAGCGGATTGGATAGGCGTTTCGAGTGTCGTGATTTTGTCCCTGAGTTGTGCAACTCTAGCGTCTGTATCGACAGCTGTATCGACATTTTCGGTAGTTATTGCATATGCGTCGCTCTGATTACTTGTTGCTGATCTGCCGCTCGCTGGATACGCGATAGATTCTGCCTGCGTAATAGCAAAGTCGAGTTTTTCGGCAATGCTTGGCGATACATAATGAACTCCCTCGTCTACTGTATCAGTTCCCCTAACATCAGATGTTGGGTCGGCATCTGTAAATAGCGGATCCTTTTCAAACACGTGTATTTTGCCATTCGTTAGATCTCCATCTTTGTATAGTCGTGCCTTCTTCGCAGCATCGATTTTGTCTCGCAATTCACTCATGTCGGCCAGTGAACCAGTTTGTATCTCAGCTTCGAAAGTGGCGGTTGCGGTTTCTAGATCTGTGGTTCGTTGCTGAACGAGGGCAGGTAAAATGCCCTGTTGCGATGGTGGAGCCGTGAGCGCATCGATGAGAGTTTCCATGGCCCTTGCTAATGCAAAATTAAGCGCCTCGAGTGCTGTTGGGTGAACGAATTCAACGCCGTCTTCTATAGCTGTTTTGTTTGCGGTGCTTACGGCGATTCCAAATTTTGCATCTTCGGCGTTTGTTATCGCAGTTTCTAGGGCAGCAGTGTCGATCGGAGTGATTTTAATTCCGACAGCTATGCGCGACTGAAAATCATTGATCGCCAGTTGCAATGGAGCGACGCCGGCCTCGACTTCTGCTAATGTGGATGATGTACCAACTATACTGTCTGCGGTAAGTAGAGCAGTCTCCAAAGCATTGAATGCGCCCATCGATACAAACTGGACTCCTTGAGGAACTTCGATGGCTGTATCATCTGTCTTCAATATATATTTTGCCGGCGTGAGTGAAGCAAGATCGTCGGCACACGCAGCAACTAGCCCGCTTGCGATATTCAATACGTTGGCCATCGCATCGGGGATTATTGTTTCGGATCCTGGAGTTCTGGCGGCATCAAAATTATCATTTGCTTCTCGCATTTCGGTCGCCGCTATAGTGATTTCGGACTCATACTTTGCTTTTTCCCGTGCCGCTTCAGCTTTTAGAAGTGCTTCGGAGAAATCGGCAATATCCTCGTTGCTTGCATAGAAATGCCATTGCGATACGCCCGATCCATCTTCAGATTCTACTGTTGTTCGGATCAAAGTACGTCCGCGTGCGATTTCGTCGATAAGTGGTTGCGCATCCAATTCCTGGGAACGTTTTCCATGTTTAACAGCCTGATTGAACGTTTCCATCGCGCTGGAAAGAGCTGATTCGGCGAGTATTAGATCGTCAGCGGCCGAGGTGCTACTATTTGCCGTTGTTGTGGCATCCACAATTGCTGTTAAAAGCGCCTCCAAGTCAGCTGATGTCACATAAAAAATTGAGGCCGAGATCTCATCTTGAGGGTTATCATTTACGGCAATGGAGCGAGAAAGATTCCAAGCGGAGTCGATTTTTTCTTTTATGGCGATGGTATCAACAAAGACGCCGACCTGGATGCTATCCTTAAAATTGTTAACCGCATCGGCTAAATCTTCGAGCGTATTGTCGAGGTCGCGAGGTTCGTCGATGGAAGTATTCTGCGCCGTGTCTATAGCATCTAGTAGGTCATCCTTCTCGGATTGCGTGGTAAACCGATGACCTCGATCTACGGATTCAACGTCGGTGTCGTCATCGAATATTGCAACATCGCTGAGCAATGTGACGGCGCTTGCGATTGCGCTCGTTAATGAGTCTGTGTTGATGTATGTTCCAGTTTTGATGGTCGATTTGAACAGGTCTATTGCATCTTCCAGGTCGCGTACATCTTCGTTGATTTCAGCTTTTGTGATAGCAGCAAGAAGTGAGTTGACGTCTGCCTGAGAAGCGTATTGGACACCGTATTCGATTTGGCTGGTTTCCTTGCTATAGTCCGTGACTTGTATGCCTCGCATAGCGGTCCTTGCATCTGCTATAGTTTTGGTGATAGCAGGCAGCGTGTCGTTTGATCCTGTTTCTATTGCCTTATTAAAATCTCGTATGGCACTATCTAAGTCGTCCTTCGCATCCTCGAGAGCACCATCATCATTTATAGGGTCTTCGGCTATATCTTTTGCCGCATCAATTGCAACGGCAAACTTGTTTTTATTTGTTTCCGAGATAAATTTCAACCCTTCAGCTACATCATCCTCCTTGGTACCATCAGGATATACTTCAACATTTCCTAGTGTCTCATAAGCCGACGCAATAGCATCTATTAACTCTTGATACTGTCTAGAGTTTTGAAGCGTTCCCTCTGCCTGAGCTGCATTGATATTATCTATTGTGCTTTGTAAGGCGTTAACCGCGGCAGTATGCTCATTGTCGCTTATACTGTTATCTCGAACATCATCGGCAACTGTTTCGGCCACCGCTATTGCTGCTAGCAGACTATTGAAATCATCTTCCGATACAAAAAACTGACCCTTTGTAATTTTATCTGCAGCTAAATTGGAGCCTATTAACGAATCCTTTAAGTCGTATGCATCATCTAGTAGGTCTTCTATATCATCACCACTGAGAGCGGCTCCTTCCAAAATATATAAATCGTCTAATTGAGTTTGTAAATCAGTTGCGAAACCGTCGATATCAGTTTGCTCCAATAATGCTGGATCGTCTTCATCTTCAACATTCGGCGGATACAGTACGGCATCGAGAGCCGATTGCGCAGCAGAAAGCACTGTACTAAAACTTAGCCACGAATTTAGATTTACGGCTTCTACACCAGGAGGCACATCGCTTTCACCTTGGCCATCTGATATCACTAGCACATCAATTTGCATTGCCTCTTCGATCAAATCCACTATATCAGCGACGTCGATTTCACCTTGTTTGACATTAACTTCATCGTAAATATTTTCCAATGTGTAAATGGCCTCATCTATCATCTCCTCGATATCCAAATCGGGATCGGATGGATACTCAGCCTCCGCCAATATTTCGTACGCTTTACCCAGAGCTGATGTTACAAAATTATAATCTTTAAGCGACATAAAGTTGACAGTATCGGCGATATTGTAGGCATACAAATCAGATGCGATAGTGTGGCTCATTTCTGTCGCAATGGAGTCGATAATATGGCGTAAATCGGCCGTCTCCACAAGATCTTCCTTCTCGCCCGACTGTATTTCTCGTTCAAATTCCCAAATGCTATCTTCCAACTCTGCGATCGCGTCTTCAACGGCAGTAATATTATATGGCGCAGCAGCATGCTCGGACGCTATTTCAATAGCATGGTCGAGATCTTCCATAACATCGAGATCAACAAATAGCATATCCACATGGATATCTTTGGCAGAACTAGCTTTAACAACCCCCGCGCTGATCTGATCTTTAGACGGATTTGGGGTTATAGCATATACGCCGACCTTCACATTCAAAGCTTTATCAATAGTCGCGAGCAAAACCGAAGTATCAACCGGTGCGCCCATACCGACTTGAACGACGGCCATAAACTCGGCGGTTGCGATTTCGAGGTCAAAAATATAGTCTGTAATTTTGGAAGAAGACAATCTACTGGAATGCACTTTTTCAGCGATAGGATCAATAACATCTTTAAAATCTTCGACAGCCTGAGCCGGAGCAAAGCGAGTTCCTTGGCAATGCTGGAAGTGAGGCATCGTTATCGAGAGGCACACATTTTGAGAGCTGCAGACGCTATATCAAACGGCGATCAATCGTGAGCGTAAACTCTCGCAGCT